>JAGNUZ010000107.1 GCA_017986765.1 Paludibacteraceae bacterium
TTATTTTAAAATCCGATTGTCAAACACACGTTTAATTTTACCTTCGCTACGAGCCAAGGAACGAGGTTCTACAATCTTCACATTCACAGCTAAGCCTAATGTGCTATTGAGTTGTGCAGTAAGTTTTTTTGTTAAAGCAACCATCGTACCCACATTATCCGAATACATATCGGGACGGACTTCTACATGCAACTCCATGGTATCTAGATTATTGGCTCTGTTTACATATATCATGTAATGAGGTTCAAATTCTGGCATTTGCAAAATAGCCGATTCTATTTGTGATGGAAATACATTTACACCTCTGATAATAAGCATATCATCGCTTCTTCCTAAAATCTTCCCCATACGCACCGCTGTTCGTCCGCACTCACAGGTAGAATAATCCAATGCCGTTAAATCTTTAGTACGATAACGCAACAAGGGCATCGCCTCTTTCGTTAGGTGCGTAAATACCAATTCGCCCTCAGTACCATAAGATGCAGGCAACAAGGTTTTCGGGTCTAAAATTTCAGGGTAAAATTGGTCTTCACACAAGTGTGTACCACATTGACACTCGCATTCGTAGCCCACCCCTGGTCCACAAATTTCACTTAATCCGTAAATATCGTAGGCTTTGATGCTTAATTTCTCTTCTATCTCTTTGCGCATATTTTCTGTCCAAGGCTCTGCCCCAAACACGCCAATACGCAACTTTAAATCGTTGGCAGAAACGCCCAAATCAGATAATTTATCGGCAATAAACAAGGCATACGATGGAGTACAGCACAATACACTTGCTCCAAAATCTTGCATTATTTGCACCTGCTTCTGTGTGTTTCCACTCGACATAGGTATAACGGCCGCTCCAATATTTTCCGTTCCATAATGAGCACCTAAGCCTCCTGTAAATAATCCATAACCATACGAGATATGAAATATATCTTCTTTACTAGCTCCAAAAGCGGTAAAAGAGCGTGAAACACATTCTGTCCATTGAGCTAAATCCTTGCGTGTATAAGCTACTACGGTAGGTTTCCCTGTAGTGCCCGAGGAAGCATGAATACGAACAATTTCAGACATGGGTACTGCCGTTAATCCAAAAGGATAATTATCGCGCAAATCTTCTTTCGTAGTAAAAGGTAATTTAACAATATCGTCAATATCATGAATGTCAGAGGGTAAGATGCCTAATTCTTGCATCTTTTTACGATAAAAAGGCGTATTGTGATATACTCTTTCGACTGTTTCTTTTAAGCGAGCTGTTTGTAGTTTTCGCAACTGCTCGCGACTCATGCATTCAATGTGTTCGTTCCAGATCATAATTTTAGTTAGAATTAAAACACAAATATACATATTTAATTCATCTTAACTAAAAAAAAAGAAAGTTTTTATATACTCTTTGACTTAATGGTATATTTCGTACTTTTGCATATCAAATCTATCTTTTACTAAAAATAATCGTATGTCAACAAAAAAATTAAGAAGATCCAATCAAAGTGTTATAGGAGGTGTATGTGCAGGAATGGCAGAGTTCTTCGACTTAGATGTGAGCCTAATTCGCATCATCTGGGCTTTGGCTGTTTTAGCTTTCGGCACAGGGGTACTAGCCTACCTAATAGCATGGTTAATTATTCCTGCAGAACAAATCGACAGCATCTAAAACAACTTTTATGAAGCATGTGCCCACAAAAACGCTCAGTTTATCTGAAGGAAGTCCAGAAGAAAAACGCAACGAAATAATAGCCTATTTTCAAAAAACGTGGCAACTAGACGAGCAAATTTATACGCAATTACGTGATGATAGTATTTTCTATCACCGAGGCGATGATTTGCGTCATATCCTGTTGTTTTATCTAGGACATACAGCCGTTTTTTATATCAACAAACTCTTTTTGTCAAAAATAATTAACACACGTGTTAATCCCGAATTTGAATCCCTCTTCGCTATTGGCGTGGACGAGATGAGCTGGGACGACCTCAACAACAAACACTACAATTGGCCCAGTGTAGATGCTGTGCGAAAATACCGCAAGCAAGTACAAGATGTAGTGATGAATGTTATTAAGACCTTACCTTTAAGCTTACCTATACAGTGGGATGACCCGTTTTGGATTGTTGTAATGGGCATAGAGCACGAACGTATTCATATTGAAACATCGTCTGTATTGATTCGCCAACTACCTATTGATGAAGTAGTAAGCGGTAGATTTGGTATTATTTGTACACAGTACGCAGATGCTCCGCAAAATGAAATGCTTTTCGTTCCTGGCGAAACAGTCAGCATGGGAAAACCAGAAAATGACACTGTGTACGGTTGGGACAATGAGTACGGAGAACATACAGAAAAGGTAAGCGATTTTTATGCAAGTAAATACCTTGTATCAAACGGCGAATTTCTCTCTTTTATCGAAGATAATGGCTATTGGACTCAAGGGTACTGGACAGAAGAAGGTTGGAGCTGGCGTAATTTTAAGCACGCCACTATGCCCCTATTTTGGCGTAAAAAAGACGATGCTTATTACCTACGTTTAGTTGCCGAAGAAATCCCCATGCCGTGGAATTGGCCCGTAGAAATAAACCAACTCGAAGCTAAAGCATTTTCTAATTGGAAAACAGCAAAGGAGGGAAAAACATACCGCCTGCCTACCGAAGCTGAATATGTGCGTTTGGCTCGCTATTGCGATGTACCTGATATCCTCAACTGGAAATCAGCACCTGGCAACATCAATTTGGAACATTTTTCCTCTCCCTGTCCTGTTGATCTATTTCCGATAGGCGATTTTTATGACGTGATTGGCAATGTATGGCAATGGACCGAAACTCCGATTACAGGATACGCGGGTTTTAAAGTGCATGCTATGTATGACGATTTTTCAACACCCACATTTGATGGCAAACACAATATCATCAAAGGCGGTTCGTTTATTTCCACTGGCAACGAGGCTACAAAGCATGCTCGGTATGCTTTCCGTAGGCACTTTTACCAACATGCGGGATTACGTCTTATACAATCAGATGCCGAAATAGTGATACAAAAAGCTCAATATGAAATGGATACAGAGGTATCTAACAACTGCGAATCGCTTTGGAGTAACACCAATACGCCGTCGTTTCACGCAGAATTAGCCGCCTATATCCGTAACAATATAGCGAATCTACAAAGCAAAAAAGTATTGGATGTAAATACTGATACGGGCAAATTAGCCTTTGAATTGGTCGATGCTGTGCAATCCATTACGGCTATCGACTTCTCGGCACGTTTTATCCGCATACCGATTCAGCTACAAGAGAATGGATTTATGCGGTATATAGTGGCTGACGAGAATGATTTGGTTCATTATAGAGAAGTGGTAATACCAAAAGAAAAGCTAGAGCAAGTTCAGAAAAAGGTCGTTTTTTTACAAGACAATGCCAACAACTTAAAACCCATACACACAGGTTTCGACTTGATTATTGTGCCAAATGCCTTGGAGGAAATGAATAATCCACTCTTATTTTTGAGCACTATTCACGAAAGGCTGAATGAAAATGGCACACTCCTTATCACGTCTTCGTACAATTGGAAACGGAATAACATACAACCCGATTACTGGCTTGGTGGCTACAAAAAAGACGGAGAACCTTTTACCGCACTCGATGCCATAACTACGATATTGGAAAAACACTTTACGCTTGTCAACATTCCTTTTTCACTCGAAAACAAGCAATACAGCAATTCGCGCGAATATACTGTGACAATATGCGAAGTTAGTATGTGGCAGAGAAAAGCATAAAGAATACAACAAATAATGAGCTTATAGAAAAATCAAGTTAGGATATATTAACTACACAAATTTGCATTTTCAGGGCGTAGAGTCCTATCTTTGATTTTTACCACAATGAGTGGATGCATTTAATTTTCAATTTAGTTACCAATTAAATAAAACGTGTTATGGAAAAAGATATTCTTATTTGCGAATGCAATGAAATTTACAAAAGTGAAATTGTAAAAGCCATTAAAGAAAAAAACTTAAAAACAGTGGACGAAGTGGGCGACGAAACCACCGCTGGAACCATTTGCGGTCAGTGTCAAGATGATATTCAAGATATATTGGATGACGTGGCTAGTGGGAAATTGTAGGGAGTAGCTTACTAACAACTTATGCCAAACGGGATGAAAAATCGGTCAATAGATACTGATTTTTAATCCCGTTTTTATTTGGCAACTATATTCCAAATTTAGTTGTGAATAAAAGCCTCTCGTACGTACTATTGTTTTATGAACACTAATACACAAATTATAGAAATAAATGCACCTTTTAAGAAAAAATAAGATCATTTTGTGTATAGCCTAATTGCAAAATCCCTTAAAAGATGTACCTTTTCTCTTGGTATATTTGACTCATAATTGACAACTTTTGACGGAGAACAATCTGTCATTTATTCCAATCAAGGAAAGAGAGCTTACCCTCTTTCTGTTCTTAAAATAGTAACTAACCTCTCCATGAAAGATGCATTTAGAATCTCAAGAAGATAAAAAAAACTATGCTGCATCTATTCTCCTACTCCATATTTCCATACGAGGGTTATTTTCAGCAACTAGTATCAAGCAAATATTGACTTACAGATATAATAAAAAATTGTTTTCTTAGTTTTCCATTATTTTATATCACTTTCGAGGAGGTAATATGGGAGTAATCATGGAGTGATCTTTTGAAAGTGCGACACACAAAAACAAAATAGCCTGATAATCAGAAGATTATCAGGCTATTTGCGGTACGGACGGGACTCTATTATATTTCTAATAGTGTATAATATTTTTCTTTAATTACTTACTTTCAGTCACTTATATTATTATACTTTTCAATATTTTTTGTATTTATCAGTATTTTTATTATATTTGCGACACAAATGCGACACAATTATTTAAAGAGTAAATAAATACCATGAGAAACTTTTACCCATTCATAATAAATAATAGAACAAGTAAACATCAAACTACTCCTTTGTACGTTCGATATAATTATCATAGAAATAAGAAAAAACTTATTAACACTGGGTATAATATCAATCCAATCCACTGGGACGAGAAAAAGAAAAAAGTAAGAAAATCCTGCCCAAATTATGAGGAAATATCTTCTACTTTAACAAAAATGCTTTCAAAAATTGGGGAAATCCTTATTTTCGCAAAAGAAAATAATATCGACCCAACTACGGAATACCTTGTAATGGAATTAGAAAAAAACAAAGAATACGAACAGAAAAATAGTCGAATTAATTTATTTGTAGTACTTGATAAGTACATAGAAGAAAAAACCCCTTTTGTTTCAAAAGACCAAGTAAAAGATTATAAAACTTTGCGTAAACACCTAACTGCATTTAAAGAACATTCTTCTCAACCAATAAACTTTCGTAATATCAATCTAAAATTCTATAATGAATTTATGGATTATCTTTACAATAAGGCAGTAAAACCTGATAAAACAATCGTCTTGGTAACAAACTCTGCTGGAAAGATAATTCGCTTATTAAAAGGTTTTATTAACTATCAAATAGCAAAAGAAACCATCCAATTTATTGACCTTAAACATTTCAAAGTAGTCGAGGAGGAAACTGATGCCATCTATTTAACAGAAAAAGAATTAAAACTACTATACGAACTTGATTTGAGCGATAATGAAGAATTAGATATCGTTAGAGATATTTTTCTAATTGGCTGTTATACTGGCTTACGATATAGTGATTTATCTTCACTCAAAGAAGAAAATTTTGATATTAATAATGAATATATAAACATAAAGCAAAGAAAAGTACACAAA
>JAGNUZ010000108.1 GCA_017986765.1 Paludibacteraceae bacterium
GATTTTAAGGCGGGTAAATTCGTGTATTCAAACAAACACAGTTTATTCGAAGACGAAGGAATAGATACCATTACGTGCACCAATACCAATGTACAACACAGCGAATATTTGCTCAAAATGGGCTTTTACAAAGGACAAAACAATGTGTTTGTTAAACGCTAACAGTAAAACTTCATGCACAACCCTATCTAATAACCATAAAAATAGTGTATTTTTGCACTTGAATTGTAATGCGTATATCTTTAAAAACACATGATAGATACCTCTGTTTTCGACAATAAAACGGTAGCTTTTTATACATTGGGCTGTAAACTCAATTTTTCTGAGACCTCTGCCATTGGAGCAAGCTTGCTCGAACAAGGCTTTCGCAAAGCCGTAACTCACGAGCCAGCCTCGCTGTGCATCATCAACACCTGCTCGGTAACGGATAGTGCTGACAAAAAATGTAGGCAAACCATTAACAAAGCAATAAAAGAAAATCCTGGTGCTTATATTATCGTTACGGGTTGCTATGCTCAGCTCAAACCCGAAGAAATTATTGCCATTCCACATGTAGATTTAGTTTTAGGTGCGAATGATAAATTTCAGATTCCTGCTATTTTGTCAAAAAAAATGACCCTTGCGGGAAATATGCTGACTACGCCCACAAATCGCCTGACGGAATTTCACCATTCGTTTTCCAACGACGATAGAACTCGGCATTTTTTGAAAGTGCAAGATGGATGCGATTATTTTTGTAGCTATTGCACCATTCCTTTAGCTAGGGGACGTAGCCGCAATGGCTCTATTAAAGATTTAGTTGCTAATGCACGCACAATTGCTGCACTTGGTGGCAAAGAAATTGTGCTTACTGGTGTCAATATAGGCGATTTTGGACATTCGACCAACGAATCGTTTGTTGATTTGCTCAAAGCCTTAGATGAGGTAGAAGAAATAGAACGTTTCAGAATCTCCTCGATAGAGCCAAATCTACTGACAGACGAAATAATAGCATTGGTAGCAAATTCCAAACGCTTGATGCCTCATTTTCACATTCCATTGCAATCGGGCTCTGATGAAGTGTTGGAATTAATGAAACGCCGCTACACAACGGAGTTATTCGCACACAAAGTGAAATTGATAAAACATATCATGCCTCACGCTTTTATTGGTGTCGATGTCATTGTGGGCGTAAGAGGCGAAACGCAGGCTTATTTCGACTCGGCTTACTCTTTTATCGAATCGCTTCCCATTTCGCAATTGCACGTATTTTCGTATTCCGAAAGAGCTGGTACACAGGCTTTAAAAATAGAACACACGGTAAGTCCTGCTGAAAAGAAGCTACGCAGTCAGCTATTATTACGTTTATCAGAAAAGAAAACGCAGGCGTTTTATGCAAGTCAACTAGGCACTACACGCAGTGTGCTCTGGGAAGCTACACGCAAAGCAGGAAATATGTACGGATTTACGGATAATTACGTGCGTGTAAAAGGTCCTTTTGCCATCGAAAAAATCAATACATTAGAAACAATATTGCTCACAGAAGATACGCTCAGCATCGAAAAACTATAAAAAAAATGACCTTCGACCTACTACATACCGACCCAAAAAGCAATGCCCGTGCAGGCATCGTTACTACTGCACACGGACAAATAGAAACGCCTATTTTTATGCCTGTAGGCACTGTGGCTTCTGTCAAAGCAGTGCATCAGCACGAATTGCGAGACGACATAAAAGCCCAGATTATTTTGGGAAATACCTATCATTTATATTTACGTCCAGGTATCGAGATTTTAGAAAAAGCAGGTGGATTGCACAAGTTTAATGGGTGGGAAAAACCCATACTGACTGATAGCGGTGGTTTTCAGGTATTTTCGCTCTCTCATCGTAGAAAAATGAAGGAAGAAGGCGTTACCTTTCGCTCACACATAGATGGTTCGCAGCACTTATTCACACCCGAAAACGTGGTGGATATACAACGTATTATCGGTGCCGATATCATCATGGCTCTCGACGAATGTACACCTGGTGATGCCGATTTTGCTTACGCAAAAAAATCGATGGAGCTAACACATCGTTGGCTAGAAAGAGGCATCACCCATTTTGACACAACAGAACCGAAATACGGCTATTCACAAACATTTTTTCCTATTGTGCAAGGGTGCGTGTATCCAGATTTGCGACGACAATCGGCAGAATTTATAGCCTCACAAAATAGAGAAGGCAATGCTATTGGCGGTCTGGCCGTAGGCGAACCCACAGAAAAAATGTACGAAATGCTCGAAATTGTAAACGAAATATTACCCAAAGACAAACCTCGCTACTTGATGGGTGTAGGTACGCCTGCCAATATCCTCGAAGCCATTGAAAGAGGTGTGGATATGTTCGATTGCGTAATGCCTACTCGCAATGGCAGAAATGGAATGTTGTTTACCAAAAATGGTGTTATAAATATGCGAAATAAAAAATGGGCAGACGATTTTTCGCCTATTGAAGCAGATGGTGCATCGTATGTAGATATTGCTTATTCCAAAGCCTATGTGCGACATTTATTTGTATCGAATGAATTGTTGGCTATGCAAATAGCTTCTGTGCATAATTTAGCCTTTTATCTATGGTTGGTAAAAGAAGCCCGCAAGCAGATTATAGCAGGCACTTTTTCTACGTGGAAACAGGGTATGATACAACGAGTTTCACAACGTTTATAAAATACTTGAATCAACACATTTTTTATTCTATATTTGTACCATGAGAAATATTTATTATAGTTTGCTTGGTGTATTCTTCTTTTTAAACGTCGGATATGTGCTAGCAGAAACGGACGAAAAAAATGCGGGTACAAATATGACTCGGTGGAATATCGACAAAGCGTTTGGCGATACAGAAATTGTAGCCCCCGACACTACCGCACTCAATTACCATGCCTATACATTGCCTATGTATAAAAATACGATTGCTAGTTCGTGGCTAGGCAATTTGGGATTGCCTGCTCAGTCTAAAATCTATTTTAATAGAGTGAATAGATACGAACATAATGCTTTTATTTTTCGCGATAATTACAGTGATTATTTCTTATCGCCCGATAATCTGATTTTTTATAATACAAAAACACCTTTCAGCAATATGACTTACCACACAGGTGGTCCTACTTACAGAAAAGAGGATTATATTAGCGGTTTATTTAGTGTGAATGCTACGCCTAAACTCAATATATCGTTAGTTGCCAAACATATTTTTGGACGTGGAGCGTACCAATCTCAAGGCACAAACGGCATAGATGGAGCCTTATACGGTAGTTATATTGGTCAAAAATACGATATACATTTTATTGCGGCACTCAATAACCTAAAGCATTACGAGAATGGCGGAGTATTGGATGTTAATCAACTAAACACAAATATTGAGAGTTACAATTTACCTGTAAACATGAGTAACGCATGGTCGATTTTAAATTCTTATTACCTCTATGCCACACAAAAGTTTTCGCTTGGTTTTAATAATAAAGAAGATGTCTTTGTTCCCGTAACAAGTTTTGGACATACCGTATCGTACGAGCAAAATCAAAAAAAATACTACGAAAATAGCATCACGGATTTTTACCAATACGATCATTATAGTAGCGATGCTACAAAGGATACAGTGGCGTACAATGTGCTAAAAAATACGGTATACATTTCCCTCAACGAGGGGTTTCACAAATGGGCGGTAATGGGCTTACGGGCTTTTATCGAACACGAACACGAGCAACAAGTGGGTTTGTCCTCCAATTGGACACTCTTTAGAGAGGTCGGAAACCACTTACACGCAGGTGCTGAAATTTCGAGAACACAAGGAGCTTTTACATACAACGCATTGGGAAAAGTGATGCTACTAGGTGATTCTCGTGGTGGATACGAATTAGATGGAAATGTTGGAACGGAACTCTCTATTGGCAGTCAAGCAGTTAATATACATGGTACGGGTGCATTAACGAGTAGTTCTCCTAATTATTTTATGGAGCATTATTACTCCAATCATTTTATATGGCACCAAGACTTCGAAAATACGCTTCGTTCGCATATTCTTGGAACGATTGACATACCGAACAAAGTATTGGATATTTCGCTCAAAGCAGGGCTTGAAAATATCTATAACCATGTGTATTTTGACACCGAAGCACTGCCGCAACAATATAGCAACGATATACAAATACTACATGGAGAAGCCAGTTTAAAGCTACATATAGGGAATTTCCATATAGAAAATACTGCCATCTACCAATCCAGCTCAAAGCAAGACATCATAGCCTTGCCCACTTTGTCTTCGTACCACAATGTATATTATACAAACACAATTTTCAAGGTGCTGAACGTGCAGCTAGGTGTTGATTGCAGGTACAACACTGCCTATTTCGCCAATGCATATATGCCTGCTACGGGTCAGTTTTACAACCAAACGACTACCCGCATTGGCAATTATCCATTACTCAGTGCGTACGCCAATGTGCACCTCAAGCGAACACGCTTCTTTGTGATGTATTACAATCTATCAGATATGATATTGTCTGATAAAAACTATATACTCGTGCCCGATTACCCACTCAATCCGAGCATGCTAAAATTTGGTCTTTCGTGGAATTTCTATGATTAAACAGAGTTGTATTATCGTATAACCCTTAAATACATACCCAATGAAAACATGCAGTAAACTATCTTTCGTTTTGGCGAGTGTGATGCTCATTTCTTCTGTGTTATACGCATACATGAAGGAATCCAACATCGCTGCCAAAAATTACTACAACATTATGGAATCGGGTGTTTTACGTGTGGTAGTGGAGCAAAATAACATGAGTTATAGCGTAAACGACGATTCGACAATTGTTGGATTACAGTACAAAATGATAGAAGAACTGGCCGAAGATTGGAAATTAAGCATCCATTACATTAAGGTGTCTGATTTGGGTGCCGCTATTGATATGCTCAACAACAATGAGGTAGATTTACTAGCGTGGCACATACCCATTCACGTAGAAATGGAAGAGAATTTGGCTTTTACCATTCCCGTTTTTACAAGTCGCCAAGTATTGGTGCAGCGTAAAAAAAGCACAACAGGGATTGTTCGCAATCAACTCGATTTAGCCAAGCAAACCATTCACATACCCAAAGATTCCCCTTATAAACAGCGGATTCAGAATTTAGCCAAAGAAATTGGCGACACCATTTATATTGAAGAAATAAACGACATTCAACTAGATAGTTTGTTTAACAAAATTGCCAAAGGAGAAATAAATTTTACGGTGTGTGAGCAGATTGTTGCTAATGTAGAAAAGCAACAATACCCTTCACTCGACACAGAAACAGCCATTAGTTTCAAACAAAATTATGGTTGGGCAGTACGCCAAGAGTCAACCGTACTAAAAGACAGCCTAGATGGCTGGTTAAATGTGTTTCTACAAAGCAAGGAATACAATCGGATGTACAGAAAATATACTAAGCTAAAGTAGGATAGCGTGTGTAATAAATTACCGATGCTCTAAGATATCAGGATGACTCTGTATGTATTCCATCGTTTGTTTGTAGCCTATGTTGTACAATTCTTTGTAAGCATGAAAATCGAAGATAGAATACGTAGCAGCTCCATTACACGAAATATAATAATTGCAGTAGGGTTTTCGCACCCGATGGGTTTCGGCATTGGCTGCTAAAATAGAATATAAAACGACATCAGAGGCTTTTTTTAATTCCTTTTTTCT
>JAGNUZ010000109.1 GCA_017986765.1 Paludibacteraceae bacterium
CTATAAAACGTTTTTTTCGATATACGTAATTCATCGCAAATATCGTCCACGCTGACACTGCGAATACCATTTTTAAAAAAAGTATTCGCCGCCGTTTTTAATATTTCTTGTTTTATGTTATCCATAAACCCTATTTGACTTAAAAAAATACGTTCTCAAAAACTCGACTTACAGGAAGAGGATGCAAATTTACAGCAATCTGCATGAAACCCGCTCAATTCTAGTGTTAATAAATCAAAATTGTCATTTTATATTTGCAAATAACTAAAAACGAAGACATTAAAGGAAACTGAAATAACTAAATAGTTTTTAAGTTTCCATACAAGGAATAAAAAAACAGATGAATGCAAACACGATATTAACATTTATTCGTCCTTTTTCAGTTGAATAGGCAAATAAACTCCCGCATTTGCATTGGGCATAGGTATATGGAGCCACTTTGCAATGGTAGTAGTAGCATCGGTGACAGAAAAAGGAGCAGAGAGCGTTTGTGGCAACACTTTCCATCCATAAAAATAGAATGGAACACTGTTTCCAAGCACATTGTAGAATCCAGTGGGCTTGTCATTTTTATCCACCTCGTACCAACCGGGGTACAAGGAGAAGAGAATATCGCCCGATGTTTGTTTGTTGTACGACTGTTTGAGGGTATTACGCAAAGCAAACTGTTGCTCCAACGATACAGACGATACCACATTCATTACCCCAGGCAACTGCGATACAAATTCCATGGCTCGTTCTTGTATTTCTTTCAGACTAATATTCTTTTCTTCAATCGCTTTTCTATTTAGAAAAATATTGCCATTTTGAAAAGCCATTACCCAATTTTCTTGTCCATAAATAGCCATCAAATACACATTGAGCAATGCCGTATAGCGGTATGAGTTGAACGTTCCAAGTTGCATTTTTTGTTGTAACAATGGCGATACTGAATATTGCGTTTTACGTGGAGAGGTAATGTATATCAACACGTTTTCTTTACCTAAACGCCTTTCGGCTGCTTCAACAATCATTTTAATGTCATTATCCAACCGCAAATAAGCGTCCTCTAACTCTACTGTCAAATCATTGTCTTTGGGATACGATTGCACATTAAAATACAACAACAGCATATCAGTAAACACATCCCGACCCAAAGCCTCTTGCTCAATAGCCTCAACAGCCATCTCACGTATCAAGGTATTAGCAAAAGGTGTTTTTTTAAACTCTGGAATCGCCGTTTTGCCTGTGGCTAATTTCTTTAAAGGATAAAAGAAACTATTGTTTGTGTAACCTTTCGATTGTGTAACGTAATAATAATTAATAGGATACAGAGGTTCCCATGTCATTTGCATATAATTACTGAGCGTATTTTGCTCATTTTTCCGTTCCACCCACACGGGCAGTTTCGCATTGTAATAAGAAGAACTTGCCCATTTGCCCGTCACATCGTCAATCCATAACACCGCATCGGCAATATGCCCTGTTTGCAAAATGCTTTGCTTGGCATTCATGGCAATAGAAACCACTTTTGAACGCTGCACTGAATACACCTTTAACTCATCAGCGATGGTTGTTGCGAGCAAATTACGTGCAGAAAGCTGTTGCGTGCCATTGATGGATTTTTCAGTTTCATCGAACAAAGCAAAAGAATTTTTGCGAATAGCTCTATTATATACATCAGACCACGTAATGCCATGCACATAGGGTTGTGCTCCCGTACTAAAACTGGCAATATCCGAAATATTATCCGTAGCATCGTACGAAAACTGTAAACTAGAACATACAGCTCCGTTTTCAATCACTTTTTTAAATCCCTGTTTATCCATTCCATTCCAAAACATAGACAAGTAATCGGCAGTCAAGCCTTCTACGGTTATACCAATTACCAGACGAGGCTTTTGATATTCAGCTTGTTGTGCAACAAGAGAAAAAGAAATAAGGAATAAAAGCAGACTAAATTTTAATTTCATGCTTGTGGGATATAGGATATTAATATCTCAGAAAAATAGGATATGACGTGTACTTATTCATCAGAAAAATCGACCAACACACTTCTGTATGCACTAAAAATGGTCGATTTAGACACAAACCCAACATATTTGTCGCCATCCAATACGGGTAAATTCCACGCTTGTGTTTTTTCAAATTTCGCCATCACGTCTTCCATTTCTTCGCCTACATAAATGCGAGAAGGTGGCGATATCATTAAATCTGTAACTGTAAATCGTTGGTATAATTCGGGTCGAAACATAATGTTTCGAATTTCTTCTAACAATACGACACCCAAAAAGACACCCTCTTTATCCACTACGGGGAATAAATTCCGCTTGGAGGTAGCAATTAGTTTTACCAAGTCGCCTAAGGTAGCGTGAGAATCAACCTTGCACAAGTCAGTTTCTATTAAATGACTCATATTGAGCATATTCAACACTTCTTTATCTTTGTGATGCGTGCGTAATTCGCCTTTTTTGGCTAACCGCATGGCATAGAGACTATGAGGTTCAAAGCCTATAATAGTTAAAAACGATACAGTCGATACAATCATAATGGGGATAAATAAAACATACCCTCCAGATAGCTCCGCAATAAGAAATATGCCTGTTAGAGGAGCGTGCATCACTCCCGATATAAGACCTGCCATACCTACCAAAGCGAAATTTTGAACAGGAAGCACCTCGCCCAACATGCCTAACACAATGGCAAAAGCAAAACCCGTAATGCTCCCAATAAACAAGGATGGAGCAAATATACCACCCACACCTCCAGCTCCATTCGTAGCCGAAGTGGCAAGCACCTTAAACAACACAATAAAGCCCATGTACATGACTACCCAAATCATGTTATCTTTGAGCGTATAAAACAAACTCCCTTTGAACAAGATGTCGGGATTGTTATTGAGTATAGCCGAAATAGAATTGTACCCTTCTCCATACAAAGGTGGAAAAACAAAAATAAGCAGACTTAATATAACACCCCCAACAAACAGTTTGGAATACATGCTTTTTAGGCGATGAAAGAAGCCCTCCATCTTGTTCATTGCCCGGGTAAAATAAAGTGAAACCAATCCGCAAACAATACCCAATAAAATATAATAAGGTATGCGACCTAACATAAACTCTTCGTAACTATCCGCCGCAAACATCACCGTATTTCCCATTAAGAAATACGAAATAGACGTTGCCGTAACGGAAGATATTAACAAGGGTACAACCGACGTCATCGTCATATCAAGCATCAATACCTCCAAGGTAAAAACTACGCCTGCAATGGGACATTTAAAAATACCCCCAATAGCGCCAGCTGCTCCACACCCAACGAGCAACATCAAGGTTTTTTGATCCATTTTAAAGAATTTGCCAAGATTAGACCCAATAGAAGAGCCCGTTAATACAATAGGAGCCTCAGCCCCTACCGAACCACCAAAACCAATGGTTAAGGTACTTGCAACAATGGAAGTCCAATTATTATGGAGTTTCAGAATACTTTTACGTTGGGATATAGCATACAAGATGCGGGTTACACCATGGCTAATATCATCTTTTACAACATAGCGCACAAATAAGGTCGTAAAAAAGATACCGATAATCGGGTACGCTAAATACAAATAATTTTCGTGGTGTTCGCTAAAGTTTGTCGTTAACCAATGCTGTATAAAGTGAATGGAATTTTTCAAAACAAATGCAGCCAATGCAGTAACAACGCCAACAATAAAACTAAGAATGAGAATAAAGCGACTTTTTTTTATGTGTTTCTCTCTCCATGCTAGTAAAGATAAATGCCAAGTATTATATGTCATGTTTCAATTTCAAATTAACTAAATTCCTCTACCTGTAACAATGGTTTTAATTGTATAAATTAAAATTTTACCATCAATTAGTAAAGACATATTTTCAATATAAGAGATATCAAAATGGGCTCTTTCTACCATTTTTTCTACGGTATTGGCATAGCCAAATTTTACCATGCCCCACGATGTGATACCTGGGCGAACATTAAATAATCGGTAATAATACGGTGCTACCTGCACAATCTGTTCCACAAAATAACTCCGTTCGGGACGAGGTCCAATCAGCGACATATCTCCCTTGAGCACATTGTAAAACTGAGGTAACTCATCGAATCTATACTTGCGCATAAAACGACCAAAAGGAGTAATACGATCATCATTTTTAGATGAAAGTTGTGGTACACCATCTTGCTCCGCATCTTCGTACATGGTTCTAAACTTATACATCATAAATGGCTCGCCGTGCAAACCAATTCGTTGCTGCTTGTAAATAATACTACCTGCCGAATCTAATTTTATGCGTAACGCAAAAAAAGCAAAAAAAGGCAAGCCTATCAATAACATTACTACTGCGACTACAACATCAACAATCCGTTTCAGATTTTGTTCAACATCGCTCATTTGCACCTCTAATAAATCAATCAGCGGAACAGCGTAGATACTTTTTATTTTAGCACTTCCAATTAATATTTCAAACAAGCTCGGGACTATTTTTATTTGAATATTCTTCGACCATAGCGACTGGATTAATTGATACACTTCATCCTCTTTCATATCATCTACGGCAATAATCACTACATCTACATTGTGCTTATTGAGCAAATTATTAATATCTACAATCGAGCCTAACACACGGGTTTGCTCCACTTTACGTGTTTCATTTTTTTGCAAGGCTACAAAACCTACGACCATATACCCCAAGGACTGCTTCATGGATGCCAATTGATTGTCTAGCTTAGCCGCCTTATCGCCCATGCCTAGCACCAAGGTTTTGAGCCCTATTTTTCGTGTATGAATTTGATGGGCAGAGTGCGTTGTAATAGTCAAGCGTACCGCATACGTCAATGTAAAATGAAGGATAAAATAGACTGAAAAAGAGACGTAATAAAAGGTATAAGAAGCCACGGCGTCATCCATCAACACACCAAAGAAAACCACTAGAGATCCCAAAAAGACACTCGTAAGCGTAGTGAAAAATTCCGCCAAGCGGGATTTGAAAAAAGGAGAATTATAATAGCCCGATACATAATATAAACACAGCCAAAAGAAAGGAACCAGCAGCATCGTGAGGCGTGCATCGTACATAGGTACAAACATCTGTACATCACGCACCGCTACTAAGTCGATTTCGATTCTGCGAAAGACATAAAACAAAAACCAGGCTAACAGGGCTGTTAGATAATCGGACAATACGTATTTTGCAACTTGTTTCTTTTGATTCACGGCGTTCAGAAAAACGGATTACTCTCGCAAAAGTACAAAAGTTCCGTCTTTTTCCAATTTAATTATTCCATAAGGTGCATTTATTTTTTGTTTTGGAGGCAAAATTCCATCAAAACAGGTAAATGTTTGCTGTATTTCTTCTTTTCTTGCTGCGATGTTTTCCAACAAAGGAAAAAACGCAACAGGTTTGCGCGTCATTTGCACTATTTTTTGGATAAACGTGTCCGTGGGAATACCTACCGCTACAGACTCTGAATTATCTAACAAAGTAGGAGCCATATTCGTTAACTCTTTAAAAACTATCAAAATACCCTCTTCTGCCATATCAAATAAATCGTAGGCT
>JAGNUZ010000019.1 GCA_017986765.1 Paludibacteraceae bacterium
CTTTTCTTGTCAATTTCCACTCGGCATCTTGTATGTTTACGTTGCGTATATCAAATACAAAATCACCCTCTGTGCTGTCCTTCTTTTCTTTGCTAAAAGCATCAAGTATGTATTGAAAGTTAGAGATACCCACAGTGTCAATCGCCATGTAGATCTGTGGTTTTGTGATGGTGAGCGTATTGATTATCAATTTTTGTTTCAGCAAAGGAAGTAGGCGAAACCGCACGTAAACATCATCTACAAGCAGCAAGTCCTCGTTCTCTTTGTCTTGCACCTCAATGCCCGAGAATTGAAATTCAGTGAAAAAATTGTACTCTACGGCGGAGATGCGAACAGGGCTACCAATTTTAGTCGATAAATATTGGCTAGTTTGTTGCAACAAATAACCTTGTGCTTGTTTGGTATTAAGCAACACAAAAGCGAGCAAAAGTATGCCACATACGATTGCAAAGATAATACTTGTTATAGTCAAAAATTTTTTAATAACTTTGCAGTTTAATTTCAACTTGCAAAATTAACAATAAAAGTCGTTAAATAAAAGAGTTTCGGTATAAGCTACGCATGTTTTATGGTTTTTTTGTATGTTCGCAATTTTTCCCTGTTAAAACTCAATGAATGGATACAATTATACTCGGTATAGAGTCTTCGTGCGATGATACTTCTGCTGCTGTAATATGCAATGGCACATTAGTGTCAAATGTTATAGCCAACCAAGAGGTGCATGCGGCTTATGGCGGTGTGGTGCCAGAATTGGCTTCGCGGGCACATCAGCAAAATATATTGCCTACGGTCAATCAGGCGATTAAGTTGGCCAACATTTCTTTGTCATCTATTTCGGCAGTTGCTTATACTCGTGGACCAGGTTTAATGGGTTCTTTGCATGTAGGTACATCTTTTGCCAAAGGATTGGCTTTGTCTTTAGGTGTTCCGTTGATTGATGTAAACCACCTCAAAGCACATGTTTTAGTTCACTTTATTAACGATAATACCCAGCATACTGTCCCTATATTTCCGTTTTTGTGCTTGTTGGTATCAGGAGGAAATTCTCAAATTATAGTCGTGAAATCCCATGCTGATATGGAAATTATTGGACAAACGATGGATGATGCCGCTGGCGAAGCGTTCGATAAATGTGCCAAAATACTCGGAGGTCCGTATCCAGGAGGTCCTTTTGTAGACACCTTAGCACAGCAAGGTGATGCGGCTGCTTTTAGTTTCAATAAACCCCGTGTAGATGGGTATCAATATAGTTTTAGTGGACTAAAAACATCTTTTTTGTATTTAGTGCGAGATGAGGTGAAAAAGAATCCCAATTTCATTGAAGAGCGTAAAGCGGATTTGTGTGCTTCTTTTCAACGCACCGTGGTGGAAATTTTAATGGAAAAGCTCCTGAAAGCATCGAAAGAGTATGGCATTTCAACTATTGCTTTAGCGGGTGGAGTATCTGCAAATAGTGCTTTGAGAAAATCGGTCGAAAATTATGCAGTTACATATAATTGGACTACATTTGTACCGAAATTTGCTTACACCACAGATAACGCTGCGATGATTGCCATCGCTGGAATGTTTAAGTTTATGGATAAGGATTTTTCAGATATTTCTCTCACTCCATTTGCAAAAACAACTGTATAATTGTATGCAAGAAAAGATAAAAAATACCATTTTTCTTTGGTGGAATAAATTACAACCCATTCATGGTGTCGTTTATTTTGTAGTACTCTTGGCGTCCTGTCACTTTGCTTGGAAAATGGCATTTGTCGAACATACTCATCCGCGCTCAATCTCCTTTTTATGGATGGATGCAACCCGTATTTTTGCCTTTGGCGTAGATGTGCTAAATGATATTGTTTACTTTTTTTTGCATGATATTTTTAATGTCAAGGTATATAACATCGGCACTTATTTTGTGTACCCAAACGCTACCGTGGTAGATATTGTGTGGAGCTGTACAGGCTTTAAACAAGCATATATTTTCTTTTCTATCATCGCATTTTACCCAGGCAAGCACATGCGAAAATTGTGGTACATACCGCTAGGTTTACTCATTGTATATGCCTTTAATGTTTTTCGCATAGCCCTTATTACCTACTTGTTGCGCGATCATTTAGGTTGGTTCGAATTGCTACACGAAGGTTCTAAGTATGTGTTCTATGCCCTTATCTTTTTGATGTGGGTGCTGTGGGCAGAAAAATTTGCAACACCATCAACTCCCAAAGCATGAATTTAGTGGTCGATTGTGGTAATTCTACGACTAAGATTGCGGTTTTTGATGGCGAGAATATCGTCTCAAAATCAGTTTTTACCTCTCTGGCAGTGCAAGATTTAATTCCATTATTTTCAACATGTACCATTGATAGAGCCATCCTTTCAGCAGTAGGCATTCTCAATGATGATGTGGTACAGTTTATACATAATAAAGTGTCTTTTTGTATTGAATTGCAAGCTTCGACGTCTATTCCCATTCAGAATAATTACGCTACACCTTCTACATTGGGTTTGGATAGGCTTGCCGTGGCTGTGGGTGCTAATTATTTGCATCCTGCACGCAATATTTTAATCATAGACGCTGGCACAGCCATTACGTATGAGTTTGTAGATGAGACCAATACCTATCAAGGAGGGAGTATTTCTCCTGGGGTAAAAACACGTTTTAAGTCTTTGCACCATTATACGCAACGCTTGCCATTGCTTGAACCAGAAACGACCCTAGAGCTTTTTGGTAATAATACCCGTACAGCTATGCTTACAGGGGTGATGAACGGATTGATACACGAAATAGACGGCTATGTGGCTGATTTTAAGCAAAATTATAGGGAGCTTTTAACTTTTTTAACAGGCGGAGACGCTTTTTACTTTGATAAAAGATTAAAAAGTAGCATCTTTGTATCCGACAATCTACTTCTTATAGGATTGAACCGTATTTTAAATTTTAACGCATGTTTGTGAAGAAATATCTTATTTTTATTTCAGTATTTAGCCTACTTTCGCTTGGATTGTATGCGCAGAGTAGTACTATTTCTCCTTTTTCGCGATATGGCTACGGCGACATACACTCTGGAGGGTTTACAATAGCAAATTCTATGGGAGGAGTAGGATATGGAGTTCGCTCAAACTCTTTTATCAATATGAAGAACCCAGCCTCGTATAGTGCAGTAGATAGCCTTACTTTTATGTTCGATTTTGGAGGTTCTACACAGTTTAGTCAGTTTACCAGTGCGGTAAGCCGTCAGCCAAAATCCAACGCTCAGTTTGATTATATTTCATTGCAAATACCCATTCTTAAAAATATGGGCATGAGTTTAGGATTATTGCCTTTTTCGTCAGTTGGGTATGAGTATTCGTTTGACGAAACAATAATATTCAATTCCGACGAACTGCTTACCAATCATGCTTTTTCAGGAATGGGAGGCATCTCTCAAGCATATGCAGGTTTAGCTTATACCATTGTGCCACAACTGTCTTTTGGTGTTAATGCGAAGTATTTATTTGGCAATATTGTTCATACAAGATCATTGAGCTTTCCAGATAATTCTACTTATATATCTTCTAATGAGGAATCTAATACGTACATAAGTACTTTTGTTGCAGATTTTGGAGTTCAATACATGCAAACTATTGCAAACAAAGATAAATTGGTATTGGGAGCAACTTATACCATGAAAACACCTATGAATATGGATAGTGAGGTTGTTACTACCACTACGCAAACTATTACAGATGATACATCTTATCTATTTGATTATCCACAGTCGATAGGTCTAGGTGTAAGTTATAGGCACGACAATAGATTTTTGTTTGCTCTTGATTATACGAATCAAGCATTCTCAGATGCTTTATTTTATACTAAAACAGACTCTTTGCAAGATGTGCACAAATTTGCACTGGGGGTTGAATACCTTCCAAAAGCAGCATCACGTTCTTATGTTGAAACAATTCGCTATCGCTTAGGAGCAAATATGGCAAATTCTTATACAAAAGTAAATGGCAATTCTTATACTGAATACGGCGTATCTCTTGGATTCGGATTGCCTCTTAAAAATTCAAAATCAATTCTGAATTTCTTAGTAGAATATGGTACAAGAGGCTCTCTTAATTACAATTTGGTACGTGAAGATTACTTGAAAATTGGCTTGGGACTCTCAGTAAATGAGGCTTGGTTCTTTAAACGAAAGTTTGAATAAAAAACGAATAAGGAGTTGTCGAGCAGGCACTCTATTATAGCAGAATATAGAAAAAATAAAAATAAAGAGTTATGAAAGCAAAATCGCTACTAATTGGATTATTATTATTGAGCATATTTACAGCAAACGCTCAAAAAGGAGTAGATTCTGGCACTCGATATGGTTTAGGAGAAGATAGCATCAGGTGTTTAGAAAACATCAGTTTGTATCAGAACTATTACCACATCAAAGACTACAATACTGCTTTTCAACATTGGAGAGTTGTGTATAACGAATGTCCTTCATCAAGCAGAGATTTATACCGTGTAGGCTCTGTATTGTTGGTATGGCAAATGCAAAATACGCCTGATGTTGAAAAACAAAAGGATTTTTTCCGTCAGTTAATGGATAATTACGAACAACGATTAAAGTATTTTGGTGATGACCCTCGTTTCCCTGAATCATGGATAAGAGGTCGTCAAGCGATTGATTATATCAATTATTCGCCCGAAGATCCATTAAGAGAAAAAGCATTGCCATGGCTTAAATTGTCTATTGACGAGCGTCAAGCAGATGCAGATGCAGATGTAATCGATGCATACATGCGCTTGTTAGATGGTTTGTATCAATCAGATAATGAGAAATACAGAGACATGTACATTTCTGAATATTTACGTATTGGCAAAATATTGGATACTCGTATCGCTAGAGGCTGTAAATATATGGGCAACTATAAAATAGCTCAAAACAATTCTAATGCTTTGTTTATTGGCAGTGGAGTAGCGAGTTGTACTACCTTGGAGTCTGTATTTGCTCAAAAAGTACAAGAATCTAAAACAGATGGAGAAGCCCTTAATACCATTATTTCTCTATTCCAAAGTGCTAAATGTACTGAATCGGAAGTGTATTTCGATGCATCTGTGTTCCTTCATCTTGTTAATCCCAATGCAAAGTCTGCAGCTGGTATGGCGTATCAGTCTGTAAAAAAAGAAGATTATTTAAAAGCTGTTGATTATTTTGAAGAAGCTACTACATTGGAAACTGTAGATAGTCTCAAATATGAATATCAATATGCTATAGCTGCGATACACGCTCAAATGAAACGTTATACACAAGCACGTACGCACGCCTTGAGAGCAGCGACATACAATCCGAAAAAGGGTGATCCCTACATTTTGATTGCTATGATGTATGCAGATAGCAATATTTTCCCTGATGATAAGATTTTGCAAAAAACCGTTTATTGGGCAGCAGTTGACAAGTTAGAAAGAGCCCGTTCTCTCGATCCATCATCGAGAGAAAGAGCCCAACAATTGATAAATACCTACAAACAATATTTTCCTAATAAAGAGGAAATATTCTTTAAACCAGAATTACGTGTAGGAGATGCCTTTCTTGTAGGTGGCTGGATTAATGAAACAGTGATTTGTAGAGAATAATAGTACATTACCTATACACATGAAAGTATATAGCATAACGGTTGTTAGTATAGCAACCGTTTTCCTTTTTTTTCTATCCTGTACCGCTTCGATACAGAATGATGCTCCTAAAATAGATAGAGAACTGATGCCAGTACTTACATCTTACGGTGTAACATCTGTTATTTCTGATTCGGGTGTTACGCGTTTTCGATTCAATACCCCTATTTGGTCTGTGTACGACAAAGTTGATGCCCCTTATTGGGATTTCCCTAAAGGGATTCATTTGGAGCAGTTTAATCTCAACTTAGATATAACAGCCGAGGTAGATGCTGATACGGCAGTTTATTTTACCCAAGAGCAAAAATGGACGTTGTCGGGTAATGTAAAAGCGAAAAATGTGTCAGGAGAATTGTTTGAGTCAGAATTGATTTATGTTGATCAAAAAACAGAAAAAATATATACAGACAAATTTATTAAGATTACGCAAAAAGAGCGTATTATTACCGGTACGGGTTTTGAGTCAAATCAAACTCTAACGAAGTATGTAATTAAAAAACCACAAGGAATTTTTCCGATAGAACAATGACATCAACCGTTATTTTTATACTTATTTCTCTCTTGTTATCTGCTTTCTTTTCAGGAATGGAAATTGCATTTTATGTTTCCAACAAGCTCCGTTTTCAGATAAATAAAGAGAACAATATAGTTTCTTCCACTATTCTATCTATTTTTTATGCCAATCCGAGCAAGTATATTTCTACTATTTTGGTAGGAAATAATATTGCGTTGGTTGTGTATGGTATTAAAATGGCAGAGTTTCTTAGGCCATACATCATCATGTTGTCCGATAATAATGTAATAGTAGCTGTTATACAAACTTTTATTTCTACATTTCTTATTTTAATAACGGGCGAATTTCTGCCGAAAATTTTATTTCGTTTGAATGCCGACCTTTGGTTGCGTGTATTTGCCTTGCCTTTATTTATCTGCTATATTGTATTGTATCCCATTGCAACCTTTATTTATTACCTTTCGATTTATATTTATAAATTATTTAGGATAGACGTATCGAGTAATGAGGATGGGTTGGCTTTGGGTAGAGCCGATTTGAATTTTTTCTTACAGGAGAATTTTGATAATACCGCAGATAAAAAACGCATTGAAAATGAAGTAAAAATTTTTCAGAATGCACTTGATTTCTCTAAAATCCGACTGAGAGATTGTACCATTCCTCGTACAGAAATATTGGCTGTGGACTTTGATACAGATATAGACGAGTTGCGTAGCAAATTTGTGGACTCGGGTTATTCCCGTATTTTGGTGTATAAAGAAAATATTGACAATATTATAGGTTATATCCACTCCATTGAGTTGTTTAGAAAACCTACAAAATGGCAGGATAAAATCCGCATTTTACCTATTGTGCCTGAAACGATGGCAGCCAATCGCTTGATGAACTATCTCTTGCAAAAGAAAAAAAGCATGGCGCTGGTAGTGGATGAGTTTGGAGGCACCTCTGGTATGGTTACATTGGAGGATATTGTAGAAGAAATTTTTGGAGAAATTGAAGATGAACACGATACCCAAGATTATGTGGCAAAAAAAATAAGTCCAAATGAATACATATTTTCTGGTAGGTTGGAGATAGATTATATTCAAGAACAATTTGACATCAATTTGCCCGCTTCAGACGAATATTTGACCATTGCAGGTTTGATATTGCATCATTATCAAGGTTTCCCGAAAGTAAACGAAGAGGTAATAATTGATGGATATATCTGCAAAATAATTAAGTCGTCAGCTAATAAAATTGAGTTGGTAAAACTCAAAGTAAACATTTAGTCGTAAAGTTGTTCACATAATCATCGAAAATAAGTATCTACACTTATTTAAGTGTAATATTTTTTGTATATTCGCACCCTAATTAAATATAATCTTTATACAGTTTTTAAACATACACCATGGCAACATTAGAAAAAATTAGAGAAAAAGGCGTTTTATTAACCATTATCATCGGAGGAGCTTTATTGGCGTTTATTATTGGTGGTATTGATTTTACTACCATGCAACAAGGTGCTAGAGAGACTGTTGGCATTATCAATGATGAGGAAATTAAAATCTCTGATTATGAAAAGAGAATAGACGAGATGACGACTTTCTATAAGATTGAACTAGGTCAGTCTAATCTTACTGAAGAATATGTAGAGCAAATCAAAACAGCCGTTTGGACAACGTGGGAAAACGAACAATTAGTAGGCAAACAAGCAGCACAATTGGGTATTGTTGTTACAGAAGAAGAGTTGGCTGAAGCTGTGTATGGCGAAAATGTGCATCCTATGTTTTATTCTATCCGAATGTTTTACAACAATCAAGGTGAATTTGATAAAACCTATTTGTTGCAGTTCTTAAATTCTATTAGTCAAGATACATCGGGCGAAGCTACGAAATATTGGGCATTTATCGAACGCATGCTTAAAAACACTTTATTAGAAGAAAAATATTATACCTTGGTAGCATCATCAGTGAATGTAAATGATGTAGATACAAAATATGCTTTTGAAACTCGCACTAAGACAACAGGCTTAGAATTTGTAATGCAACCTTATTATACAATAGCAGATTCTACGATTACTGTTACAGATAAAGAGATTAAAGAGCGTTACAATCGCGATAAATCTTCGTATGTGGAAACGGAAGAATCACGTGAATTGGTAGTTGTAACATACGATATTGTACCTACTGAGCAAGATGTGGAAGAAGTGAAAACCTGGATAGAGCGATTGAAAGCCGAATTTTCTACTTCAAATGACTTTGTTGCTATTGCCAACCAAAATTCGGATATTCCGAATAAAGATGTGCCTGTAAGTCTCAATGATGTTGATGCAGATTTAAAAGATTTTGCTTTTTCAGCATCTGTAGGAGAAGTATTTGGTCCGATAATGATAAACGGTACATATAAAATGGCACGATTGGTGCAAAATGGTATCATGGCCTCTGACTCTGCTAACGTACGTCACATTTTGGTACAAGAAAATACAGACGTAGCTACGCAAAATGTAGCTGATAGCTTGCTAAACGTTGTAAAACAAGGAGCTGATTTTGCCGCAATTGCAAAACAATATTCTAAAGCTGGCACCAAGGAAAAAGGTGGCGAGCTTGGTTGGATAAAAGACGGCGATTTGGATAAAGAATTTAGTAAAGCTGCTATCAACGCCAAAGTAAATGATATTTTCACTGTAAAAATTGGTGCGGGCATTCATATTGTCCAGGTAACCGCGAAAACCCAACCAATAGAGAAGGTGAGAATGGCCACTATTATACGTAAAGTAGAGGCAAGTTCTAGAACCTATGGTATATTGTATAATCAAGCAAGTCAGTTGGTAGCACAAAATCGTACTGTAGAAAAATTTGAAGAGGCGGCTAAAGCTGATAAAGGAATAGTGTCACGCACTTATACGCTAACTGCGCAAGAACCTCGTATTGCGAATATCAAAGACTCTCGTCAAATAATCCGTTGGGCTTACGAAAAAGAAAGTGGTGAAGTAACCGATAAAGTATTTGAATGTGGAGACCAATTTGCGGTAGTAGCTCTTAAAAGCGTGAACGAAAAAGGTTCTAAATCTTTGGATAGAGTAAAAGAAACGATTAAGGCTGAATTAGTAAAAGAGAAAAAAGCCAATCAAATAGCTGATGAGTTGAGCAAACAACTTGCAGATAAAAGAAATATGAGCGAGTTAGGATTACCTGTGCAGGTAGCCGAGAATGTGTCTTTTGATTCTCCTTTTGTACCAGCTATGGGAAGAGAGCTAAAGGTCGTAGGGAATATTCCTTCATTAATTCAATCACAACAAGCAAAAGTGATAAAAGGCAATATGGCTGTTTTTGTTGTAAAAGCTGTAAATGCGGGTGTTCAACCTCAATTTAATGCACAAGAAGAACTACAACTATTGCAACCAAAAATGTTTAGTCAAAGAATATTGGTTGAGTCGTTAAGAGCCAGTGCTGAAGTTCAAGATAATCGTGTTCGTTTTTATTAATGTATATGCACGATTGTTAGTGTCTTATATCCTTTCTTAATAAAAGTAAACCGAGGTATATTTATCTCGGTTTTTTTGGTCGTAATGCACAATTCAAGTATCTTTGTATATTAAAGTAGTATCACTAATTATATATTGAAGACAAATAATGAATATGAAAAGAATACCTTTTATACTGATATTTCTGATTGGGTTTTTTCCGTTGTTTTATGCCCAGATACTTACGCCTGTAAAATGGACGTTTGACATAAACAATGTAGATGCGACTTCCAAAGAAATAGTTGCGACAGCTACAATTGATGAAAATTGGAAAATGTATGGATTGAATCTTCCCGAAGGCGGTCCTATATCAACTATTTTTGTGATAGAAAAAATAGAAGGAGCTATGCTGCAGGGCGTAGTGGAATCTGAAACTCAACCAGTAGCATTTTTTGATAAAATGTTTCAAATGGAGCTTACCTCCTATAAAGGAAAAGCTGTTCTGTCTCAAGGTATTGCTATAGTCGACACGAGTGATTTTTCTGTACAGGGATATGTTCGTTTTATGGCGTGTGATGATGTTTCGTGTTTGCCTCCTACAGAAGTCCCTTTTTCCTTGGGCATAACCAGCGCAGTAGAACAAAAAATTACGGAGGATACTACTCTTGAAACTCCTTTTTGGGTATCAGTAACAAGCGAATTGTCTGAGTTGGGTGATAGTAATGCGTCTCGTCAGCAATCGTACCTCCTTATTTTTGTATTTGGATTTTTGGGCGGGTTGATCGCTTTGCTTACTCCTTGCGTGTGGCCTATGATACCTATGACTGTTAGTTTCTTTTTGAAATCAGCAAAGAATAGAAAAAAAGCAGTGAAAAATTCCCTCATTTATGGTTTTTCTATTATTGTTATTTATTTAGGATTGGGATTGTTAGTAACAGCTCTTTTTGGAGCTAGTTCATTAAATAACTTGGCAACAAGTGCCGTGTTTAATTTATTGTTTTTTTTCTTGTTGGTGGTCTTCTCACTTTCGTTTTTTGGTCTTTTTGAGATTACCTTACCCGCATCGTGGATAAATGCAATGGACAAGAAAGCCGATTCTGCTACAGAATTATTTAGCATCTTTTTTATGGCATTCACCTTAGTGCTTGTTTCGTTTTCGTGTACAGGTCCCATTATTGGCACTTTATTGGTAGAGGCTGCTAGTTCAGGTTCTGTGGTTGGCCCTGCTGTGGGAATGTTTGGATTTTCCTTGGCGTTAGCTATTCCTTTTGCATTCTTTTCACTTTTCCCTTCGTATTTGCAATCAATGCCACGTTCTGGTGGATGGTTGAATATGGTAAAAGTAACATTAGGATTTTTAGAATTAGCATTGGCTCTAAAATTCTTTTCTATTGCCGATTTGGCATATGGATGGGGATTGTTAAGCAGGGATTTGTTTATTGGTCTGTGGATAGTGATTTTCCTTATTTTAGGATTATATTATTTGCGTATTATACGTTTTCCTATGGATAAGGAGGATAAAAAGATAACTATTCCTCGTGTAATTTTTGCTTTGGCATCATTATTGTTTGTTATATATTTAGTGCCTGGAATGTGGGGTAAACAACGTGCTTCTATTAGTGCATTTACTCCGCCCATGTCAACTCAGATATTCAACTTATATGGTGACCACCTCACTGCATCTTTCGGCGATTTTGACGAAGCAATGGCATTTGCACAACAAGAAAATAAACCCGTATTGATTGATTTTTCGGGTTACGGATGTGTTAATTGTAGAGAAATGGAAGCTACGGTATTTGAAGATGAAGCTGTTAAAAATTTAATTAACGATGAATTTATCTTTTTAGTACTCTATGTGGATGATAAAGAAGCACTTTCTAAACCTATTAAGGTCATGGAAAATGAAGCAGTGCGTACTTTACGTACAAAAGGAGATAAATGGAGTTACCTCCAACGCTTGAAATTTGGTGCTAATGCACAACCGTATTATGTGGTGTTAAATGCTGATGCCAAGCCTGTTGCATCTTCGTATACGTTCAATAAAGACATCAAAGCATTTGAGAATTATTTGAAACAGGCATTGAAAATCTATCAGGATGAAAAATGAACATACGGAAGCAATAGTAAGCGGATTAAACCCTTCGCAGTTAGACGCTGTGAAATACAATGACGGACCTTCCCTTATTATTGCAGGTGCAGGTTCGGGAAAAACACGTGTATTAACGTGCAAAATTGCTTATCTGTTAGATTTAGGACTTTCGCCAGAACGTATTATAGCCCTTACTTTTACGAATAAGGCGGCGAAAGAGATGAAAGCACGTATCTCTTCGATGGTTGGTGAAAAGACTGCTAAGCGTTTGGTGATGGGAACTTTCCACTCTGTTTTCTCCCGTATTTTACGTTCTGAGGCAGAGCTGTTGGGTATTAAAAACGACTTCTTGATATACGATAGTACAGATTCTAAGAGTTGCATTAAAGCAATTATCAAAGATTTACAATTAGATGAAAAAGCATACAAGCCAAGCAAGGTTTTGGCACGTATCTCATTTGCGAAAAACAATTTACTTTCTCCAGCTGCTTATGCGAATAGCAAATTAATAGACAATGATTTTTACTCTAAAATACCGAGAATAAAAGATATTTATCCGCTGTATATGGCTCGTTTGAAACAGTCTTCGGCGTTGGATTTTGATGATTTGTTGTTTTTTACCAATGTGCTGTTTCGTGATTTTCCTGAAGTAAGAGAGAAATACCAAGAAATCTTTCAGTATGTATTGGTGGATGAGTACCAAGATACGAACTTTTCTCAACATTTAATCGTGAAATTTTTGGCAGAAAAGCACCACCGTGTATGCGTGGTGGGCGATGATGCACAAAGTATTTACTCATTTCGTGGAGCAAATATTGAAAATATTTTGTCATTTAAAGATACGTACCCTGAAACAAAAATATTTAAATTAGAGCAAAATTACCGCTCTACTAAAAATATTGTGAATGCCGCCAATAGCCTGATTGCAAAAAACAAGCAACGCATTAATAAATCTATTTTTTCTGACAACGAAGAGGGCGAGAAAATTCAACTACTTACCGCATATTCGGATATAGAAGAAGGGTTTATTGTAGCCAACACAATTTCCGAACTGTATAAAAAGGACGAGATAGCAAGCTGGAGCGATACAGTTATCCTATATCGTACCAATGCACAATCACGTTTGATAGAAGATGCTTTACGCAAACAATCAGTACCTTATCGCATCTATGGGGGCGTTTCTTTTTACCAACGAGCAGAAGTAAAGGATGTATTGGCGTATATTCGTTTATCAATTAATAATGAAGACGAAGAGGCTTTTAAACGCATAGTCAATTCTCCACCAAGAGGTATTGGCGATACTACATTAGGTAAGGTGTATGCTGCTGCACAGTTGTTTAACACATCCTCTATGGCAGTGTGTGCTGATCCACTACAATATAATTTGGCAGTAAATGTAGGAACAGCCAAAAAACTAACAAGTTTCTCGGAACTTATAAAAGGCTTTTCTACACATATTAGTTTGAATAGTGCCTACGAAGCAGCGTCGTACATTGTACGGAATACAGGTATTATACAACATTTGCAAGAAGCGAAATCCGTAGAAAATACGAGTGCGATAGAAAATATCGAGGAGTTACTTTCTGGTGTTTACGAATATACCGAAACGAAAAGAGAAGAAGGGGACGAGGATGCTCGTATCATTCATTTTTTACTCGAAATATCCTTGCTCACTGATCAAGATACGGATAAAGAAAATACGGAAAGCCGCGTTACCTTAATGACGATTCATTTAGCCAAAGGCTTAGAGTTTAAAAATGTATTTATTGTTGGATTAGAAGAAGAATTGTTGCCTTCTATTTTTGCTTTAGAAGATGAAAAGGCTTTGGAAGAAGAACGACGTCTGTTTTATGTAGCACTTACCCGTGCTGAAAAACGATGTTATTTGTCCTATTCCAAAAGTCGATTTAGACACGGGCAAATGAAATATGGCAAATGTAGCCGATTTGTCGATGATATTGACCCTAAATACGTGCATTTTCCTTCTGATTATATCCAAAATAGAGGGCTTGATGCAGGACTTACACGTGCAAGTTCTTTTTTTAATTCGTCCAAAATTGCAGATAACCCAGTCGTAAATACCTTTGTGCCGAAAAGAAAATTGACGAAAATAGAAGCCAGTAACAATAATACTCTTTCTAATTTTGTTACTACAGATATTACCGTAGATACACGTATTGAACACGAACGGTTTGGCAAAGGGGTAATTGTTGCTTTATCAGGATCGGATAACGATACGCGTATAACAGTGAAATTTGATAATGCAGGTGAACGTGTTTTATTGATGAAATTTGCTAAATTTAGTGTTTGTACTTAGTATTTCGATATATGTTTAAAAGGTTGTTTTTTTGTTTTTTTTTATTGATACTTACTACTCATGTATTTGGGCAGCAATGGATAAACCTATCTGGTCAGGTAAATGACGAATGGAAAAAACCCATTGAAATGGTGAAAATTTTAGTGCAAAACGGCAATCAACTAACTATTTCTGATAAATATGGGGAATTTTCTATTTCCGTTTTGGTAAAAGACTCACTAGCTTTGGTCTTTTCTTCTGTATCGTACGAAACAATTACGTTTCAAATATTTTCTCAAAATGGAGACGTACAGCAAGTAAATGTTGTGATGAAAGAAAAAATAAATGCCTTGGAAGGGGTGGAAGTGAAAGGTGCACAATTGCAACATACAACGGCAGAAAACGTAAATATTGAGCAATTAAAAGTATTGCCATCAGCCTCAGGAAATGGTATTGAAAGTTTGTTGAAATCTTTTTCTGGTGTTAGTTCCAACAACGAATTAAGCTCGCAATATTCAGTTAGAGGCGGTAGCTACGACGAGAATAGTGTGTATGTAAATGGCATTGAGATTTACCGTCCGTTTCTTATCCGTTCAGGCGAACAAGAGGGTTTGAGTTTTATCAATCCAGATATGGTGGATGAAGTTTCTTTTTCTGCTGGAGGATTTGATGCTCGATATGGTGATAAATTATCTTCTGTGCTTGATATTACGTATAAAAAACCGACAGCATTAGAAGGCAATGTGGCAATGAGTTTTGCAGGAGCTTCCGCATATGTTGGCACTGCAAAAAATAAGTGGACACAAATGCACGGTGTACGATACAAAAATATGGCATACTTATTGGGTACACTCCAAACGAAAGCGGAGTATAATCCTAGTTTTGTTGATTTACAATCTTATATGTCGTACCAGTATCGTCCAAATCTATCATTCTCATTTTTGGGTAATGTTTCTCAAAACAAGTATAATTTTATACCTCAATCACGCGAAACAACATTTGGTACATTGCAAAATTTGCAACACTTTACCATTTATTTCGAAGGACAAGAAAAAGATGTATTCCGTACTTTATTCGGGGCTTTTTCTGCAAATTATATCCCAAATAAAAAACTAACTACAACTTTTACTGCTTCTGCTTTTACTACAGATGAACAAGAAAGTTATGATATCCGAGGCGAGTATTGGCTTAATAAGGTATCTGCAACAGGCAGTAGTAGCGAGCTTTCTGATGACGTAATGGGGGTGGGGACGTATTACGAGCACGCCCGCAACGAAATGAATGTTTCGGTGTTTACAGCTTCTCATCAAGGTGCTTATGAACTAAATCGCTCGCACACTGCATTATGGGGATTAGATGTTGCTCACGAACAGGTAATTGATGCCGTTAATGAATGGGAAACGAGGGATTCAGCAGGTTTTTCGCTGCCGTATAATCCTACAAGTATTCCTTTGTTTGAGAGTCTAACCTCAGGGCATGAGTTTTACTCAAACAGAGTCCGTTCGTATGCACAACATAGTTATAAGAATTACACCAATAATGGCTTATTTGTTATTACCTCTGGCGTGCGAATGAATTATTGGGATTGGAATAATGAATACACTTTGAGCCCACGCTTTACGTTTTCTTATTTTCCTGAATGGGAGCAGCGTGTTAATTTTAGATTGGCTACGGGTGTTTATTACCAAAGTCCATCGTTCAAAGAAATTAAAGATACCATTACAATTGACCAAAATCTCACCCATTTTTTAAATAAAAATATAAAGTCGCAGCAATCTGTACAATTTATTGCAGGAACCGATTATTATTTTAATTGGTGGTACAGGCCGTTTAAGTTTACTACGGAAGTCTATTATAAAACCATGTCTAACCTCATTTCATATACCATTGATAATGTAAAGGTTAGCTATTCAGGGAAAAACGATGCCAAAGCCTATGCAGCAGGTCTGGATATGAAATTATTTGGAGAGTTTGTGCCAGGTGTTGATTCGTGGTTAAGCTTATCGCTGATGAATACAAAAGAAGATATAGTGAATGATGGGTTTGGGTATATTGCTCGCCCTATGGATCAATTATACAATATATCTATCTTCTTTCAAGATTTTGTGCCTCGTTTTCCTCAATATAGGGTGCACCTGTTGTTTAATTGGTCGCAAGGTTTCCCCCTTAACTCAGCCAGAGGGCAACGCTTTTTTAGCAAAGCACGCATGCCTGATTAC
>JAGNUZ010000110.1 GCA_017986765.1 Paludibacteraceae bacterium
TTTCATACCTTTGTATCGGCAAATAGCGAGCAGTGAAATTTACACTAAAAAGAAACGAAGTTTTATGTCAAAAACAGCAATCTTCCCAGTCACTTTTAACCCATTTACGATAGGACATTATAGTTTGGTGAAACGCACACTTACTATATTCGATAGCGTAATTATAGCCATGGGCATTAATAGCGAAAAGACCTATAACGAAAAGGAAATAGAGGAGAATAGAGCCCACATTCAATCGCTTTTTGAAGACGAAGATGTAAAAGTCATCACTTATACCAGCCTTACCGCAGATATGGTAAAAACAGAAAAAGCCTCCTGTATTGTGCGAGGAATACGAGGCATCACCGATTACGAATACGAAAAAAACATGGCGGATATCAACAAAGAATTGTTTGGCATCGAAACTGTATTTCTATTTTCTGACATCAAATACAGCCACATTTCGTCTTCACTGATACGCGAGCTAAAACGTTTTGGGAAAGAATACAACCACCTACTACCCGAGAAGTAGCCCATCGAGCAGTTGCGTATATAATGCAACACCTTCTTCTATTTCTGATATACAGATAAACTCATCGGCCGTGTGCGAGCGAGCTGAATCGCCTACACCTAATTTCACGGTTGGAAATCGCATAAGAGATTGGTCTGACAAAGTGGATGAACCAAAAATAGTCGGTTTCATCGAAAGATATTTACTTATAAAAGGATGTTCCAAATCAATATAAGACGAATTTAATCTAAACGAACGAGCACTTACATCTGACTGCACATGTTGTTGAACAATTTCATACACCTCTTGATTAGTATAGCATTCATTTACACGCACATCTACACTGTAATTACACGTATCGGGCACTACATTATGTTGTGCGCCCGCTTGTATTACGGTAACGGACATTTTTACAGAGCCCAACAAAGGCGATATTTTATCGAACTGATACGTTTTAAACCATTCAATATCAGACATTGCCTTGTAAATGGCATTTACACCTTCTTCGCGAGCCGCATGTCCGCTTTTGCCTTTAGCTACACAATCGAGCACCATTAAGCCTTTTTCAGCTACAGCTAAATTCATTTGCGTAGGTTCGCCAACTATCGCAAAATCAATTTTTGGCAATACGGTAAGCAAACTTTCCATGCCATTGGCACCCGAAACCTCCTCTTCGGCAGAAATAGCCAACAACAAATTATACCCTTGTGGTGTATCTTTGAGTGCAATAAAGGTACTAATCAAAGAAACCAAAGAGGCATGAGCATCATTTGAACCAAGCCCATATATTTTACCATCAATTTCGGTAGCTGCATGCGGAGCGTGCGTCCACGAGGCACTTGCACGCACGGTATCCATGTGCGAATTAAGCATAATCGTGGGTTTATTTTCATCAAACTCTTGTGCCAAACACCACACATTGAGTTTGTGACGATGCACATTACAGGATTTTTCTTGCAAAAATGCAACTAAAAAATCAGATTTCTGTTGTTCATTCCTGCTAAGAGACGGAATGCAAATCAATTGTTTTAATAAATCAATGGTATTAGCTGTTGTCATCATACGTTTTAGTTAATTTACCACGACCGTTCCGCCTTCTTTGCCAATAGCTGAAGCGTGCGTAATGATTACTTGCTTTACTCCTGAGTGTATAGCCTGAAAAGCATTTTCAAGTTTTGGAATCATGCCTCCTTGAATGATTTTTTGCTCCACATACAATTTAAATAAAGCTGGTGTAACGCGAGGAATAACGCTATTATTATCGGTTTCATCGTGCAAAACACCCTTTTTCTCAAAACAATACACTAGCGTAACTGTGTAATATTCTGACAATGCTTTTGCCACTTCTGCCGCTATTGTATCTGCATTGGTATTGAGCATTGAGCCCATTTTATCGTGAGTAAGCGGTGCTAATACGGGCACAATATCTTGCTCAATTACCGAAGATAAAATACGTGCGTTTACTTTTTTTACATCACCTACAAAGCCATAATCTATTTGTGTCACTGGTCGCCTTACACTTTCGATAATATTCATATCCGCACCTGTTAAGCCAAGGGCATTTACGCCATGTGCCTGCAAGCCTGCTACAATGTTTTTGTTTACCAAACCACCATACACCATCGTTACCACATCCAAGGTTTCTTTGTCGGTAATTCTTCTACCATCTACCATTTTGCTCTCTATGCCTAGCTTTTCACTCAATTTAGTAGCAGATCTACCTCCTCCATGCACCAATACTTTATGCCCTTCTAAATGAGAGAAATCAGCAAGCAATTGTGCTAAACTTTCTGGTTCTTCTACTATTTTTCCGCCAACTTTAATAACAATGAGATTCTTTTTCATGGGTGTAAACATTATTTTCTATCCATCTATTTTCATCGCTAAATACGAGAAATGAAACAATAGATGCGTATTCTACTTATTTTCTTGTGCAAATGTAGAAAAAAGATATGTTTATTCTCTTTTTTACGCTATTTTTGTACAAAATATTTCAAATCTATCATGCGAAAGCTTAAAATAACTGAACTAAATAGAATTAGCCCCGACGAATTTAAGGAAAAAGGAAAAATTCCCTTGATTATGGTGCTTGACAATGTGCGCAGTTTGCACAATATTGGGTCAATATTTAGAACGTGTGATGCTTTTTTGGTGGAGGCAATTTACCTCTGCGGGATTACGGCTACGCCTCCCAACGCAGAGATTCATAAAACAGCTCTTGGGGCAGAAGACACGGTGAAATGGCGTTATTTTGCGTCTGTAGTGGATGCTATTGCTGATTTAAAAAAACGCAATTGCACTATTTTTGCCGTAGAGCAGGTAGAAAAGAGCATTCCTCTTAACCAACTCGTTTTGGATAAAGATAAACACTACGCCGTAATTGTGGGTAACGAAGTAAAAGGCGTTCAGCAAGACGCCGTCAACTTATGTGACGGAGCCATTGAGATACCACAATTTGGCACCAAACACTCGCTAAATGTCTCCATTGCTGCTAGTATTGTTATTTGGGACGCATTTAAGTTATTATCAATCCAAAAAACCATATAGCATGAGTTTATCCGTTTGCATATATTGTGCTTCGAGCAATTCGTTACCCTCTGTATATTACCAAGAGGCAGAAAAAGTAGCCAAGGTTCTTATTGCTGCAGACATACATGTAAAATTTGGCGGAGGAAACAGCGGTTTGATGGGCAAAATTGCCGATACGTATATCGAACAAAAAATTGACAATATTAAAGGCATTATCCCCGCTTTTATGCACGAAGAAGGTTGGCATCATGCCCGATTAAAGCACCTGACAATAACAGAAAGCATGCACGAACGCAAGCAACAAATGATAGAAGATGTAGATGCTGCCATTGCCCTACCAGGAGGTGTGGGCACACTAGAAGAAGTACTGGAAGTAATTACATGGAAACAATTAGGCATATTTTTAAAACCCATTATTTTAGTGAATACGAATGGATATTTTGATAAATTAGTCGCCTTGCTTGAACATGCCACCAACGAAAATTTTATGCGAAAGGAGCATTTGCAACTATTTACGGTAGTCAATCATGTGGATAATATCCTAGAATCCATTACATCAAGTACCGTTTACGATGTTTCGATCAGAAAAATTGCACAAATATAAAATATGGTTACAGACTCATTAATACATACCGCAACTGACACTACCCTTTTGATAAATACTGCTATAGACAGCAGCCTAGTGGTAATGAAACCCATTATTGTTAATCAATGGGAAAACAGCCTTCAATATGGAAACACGCTCGTACCTAGCGACAGTATAGTGCAGGTATATAGTGGCATAGAGGGGAATCTTCGCATTGCGAGCTTCTTTCACTCCGATATGATTATCGCTATTTTACTTTCCTTACTGGTGTTATTATCACTCGTTATCACCTTTAGTCGCAAAGCAAAGGTGCATTATTTTGCCAGCATTTTCATTCACCCAATGGCAGGAACGCAAACGACCCGCATCACCGTATTAGAAGAATGGAAACAGGTTTTATATGGGGTATTCTCCCTAATAGGTTATTCTGGATTTGCTCTCTATCTGCTTGTTTCAGAAGAAATTGGAGGAGAAACGTATTCGATTTGGCAATTGTACGGCTACGTTGCAATGATGGTTGTGATTTATTTTGGCACTAAATATATACTGATGCGGTTGTATGTGTACACCTTCTTCACTCCTGCACATACTATTGTTATTCGTCAGTATTTTGCAATCCTATTTTACACCGGTATCATCGCGTTTTTATTCCTTTTTGCTATTGTGTTTTCCCCTTCCTATCTACACCAATATTTACTGTATTCGCTGGGTATAGTTACCGTATTATCTTTGCTTTTAATGTTTTACGTTTTGTACACCAACTTTTTCAACAAAATACATTTGATTTTCTATTTTATTTTGTACCTTTGCACCCTAGAAATCTTACCCTTATTAGTCCTGTTAAAGATGCTAGAAAGAGATATGTATTTTATCAATTAATAAAACTTAATACTTTGAAAATCAAAAAGATACTGGTTTCCCAGCCAGCACCAAGCAGCGATAAGTCTCCGTATTTTGATATAGCTGAAAAATACAGTGTGAAAATCGATTTTCGCCCTTTTATTAAGGTTGAAGGTCTGCCTTTGAAAGATTTCAGACTACAACGTATCACTATTTTAGAGCATACGGCGGTTATTTTCACAGCTCGCACAGCTGTTGATCATTTTTTTCGGATGTGCGAAGAGCTACGTATTAGCATGCCCGATTCAATGAAGTATTTTTGCGTTTCGGAAACGATTGCCAACTATTTACAAAAATTCATTGAGTATCGCAAACGTAAAGTCTTTTTCTCAAAAACGGGCAAAGCGGAGGATTTAATTTTCCCAATACAAAAACACAAAAACGAAAAGTTTTTATTAGCCGTTTCAGATGTGCATACAGACAAGTTCGCAACACTTTTGGATACGCATAGCCTACAATATACCAAAGGGATTTTTTACCGTACGGTAACAAATTATTTCGAACCAGAAGAAACTTTTGACTACGACATGTTGATTTTCTTCAGCCCTTCTGGTATAGACTCTTTATTTAAAAACTTTCCTGATTACAAACAAGAGGAAACTTATATTGCCTCTTTTGGATCTACAACAGCAGCAGCTGTAAAAGAAGCTGGAATGAGGTTGGATATAGAAGCTCCAAGTCCAAATTCGCCCTCTATGGCAAGTGCATTAGAACTCTTTCTGAAAGAAAACGCAAAAGCAAGCTGTAAGAAATAAATAAATCCATACAAAAAAGCAAATCTCTCAATAGCTAGTCCATACGTAAAAAATGGCTATCTTTGAGAGATATTTTTTATATGATGAATACACAGACACGAACCTTTCCTAAAAAAGAACATTTATGTGGTAAAATACGCATAGATAGATTGTTTGCGACCAACTCCTCGTTTGTACACTATCCTTTACGCGTATTATTTTCAATAGAAATAGA
>JAGNUZ010000020.1 GCA_017986765.1 Paludibacteraceae bacterium
CTACTCACATGATCATTTACTATTTTCTAGGCATTTATTGAGCTAAAATAAGATGATAATGCTGTATTATAAATTGTAACGGAGTATATATATAAAAGTAAAACATGAAAAAATACCTTCTGGACTGCCAGCTTGTAGCTAATATACCTCTTTCTAATCGGAATTATATCCTTCGTGTTACGCACAAGGAACCATTGCCACCTATGTTACCTGGGCAGTTCGTTGAGTTGCGTGTAGATAATTCAATGGAAGCCTTCCTAAGGCGTCCTATATCTATTCACGATATTGATTATACTACCAACGAAATGGATTTACTTATCCAAAGTGTGGGAGTGGGAACACAAAAATTATCCCACTTAGTGGCAGGAGATACCTTGAATATGATAGCTCCTTTAGGCAATATTTTTACTATGCCTACGCCTGACATGAAACATGTATTGCTTGTAGGAGGTGGAGTAGGTGTAGCGCCGTTATTATACCTTGGCAGAATGCTTCAGTCGTATGATTGTGAGGTAAATTATTTGTTAGGTGCTCGTACAGCAAGCGATTTGGTACAGTTAGACCATTTTCGTAAATATGGCAATGTTTACCTAACAACGGAGGATGCGACTGATGGGGAAAAAGGATATGTAACAAACCATTCGCTATTAGAATCAAAGAGATTTGATAAAATATACACATGTGGACCAACACCGATGATGAAAGCTGTAGCAACTTATGCTACAACACATAATATCGAGTGCGAAGCATCGTTAGAGAATACAATGGCGTGCGGATTTGGAGTGTGTTTATGTTGTGTAACGGATACCGTAGAAGGACATAAATGTGTCTGTACAGAAGGTCCAGTTTTTAATACAAAGACATTAAAATGGTAGATTTAAGTGTAAATATAGGTAATTTATTGCTCAAAAATCCTGTAATGACAGCCTCAGGAACATTCGGTTATGGTACTGAATTTGAAGATTTTTTTGATATTTCTACCTTGGGCGGAATTATTATAAAAGGGACAACCTTGCATCACCGAGAAGGTAATCCGTATCCGCGTATGGCAGAAACGCCTTCGGGGATGCTTAATGCAGTAGGATTGCAAAATAAGGGAGTCGATTACTTTATAAAATCAATTTATCCTACGCTCAAAAATATTGATACGCACGTATTGGTCAATCTTTCAGGCAGTACTATTGAAGAATACGTTGAAGCAGCTGAAAGATTAAACGAATTAGAAAAAATACCCGCTATTGAGCTAAATATTAGCTGTCCGAATGTAAAACAAGGAGGTATGGGCTTTGGTACATCGTGCGTGTCGGCCTCTGAGGTGGTAAAAGCTGTACGCCAAGTATATACCAGAAGTATTATGGTGAAATTATCGCCGAATGTAACCAATATAGCAGATATTGCGATGGCGGTAGAAGCCGAAGGAGCAGATAGCGTATCGCTGATTAACACATTGCTGGGCATGGCGGTAGATGCAGAAAAGCAAAAACCTATATTATCGACTATTACAGGAGGTTTGTCGGGTCCCTGTGTAAAGCCCATCGCATTGCGTATGGTATGGCAGGTGGCAAAGGCAGTTAAAATACCCGTTGTGGGATTAGGAGGCATTATGAATGCAACAGATGCTATTGAGTTCTTACTTGTTGGTGCAAGTGCGGTGCAGATTGGAACGGCTAATTTCATCGACCCAACTATCAGTGTAAAAGTGGTAGAAGGAATAGAAGCATACCTTAAAAAGCATAATTGCACCTCTGTAAAAGATATTATTGGGATTATTTAGTACAAATTGCTACTATGTAAAGCTCTTTTGTATGATGTTAATGTATTGTTATGTACACACATAAATTTTTTGTTATTCTTTTTTGGTTTCTTACTACTTATGCTCTCGCACAGGCTTCCACATCTCAGGTTTCCTATGTGCATACGCTAGATGACTTATTGGATTCGATCGAAGAGCTACATGTAGCGGAAGATACCATTCCCTTATTCGTAACGAGCGATAGCCTTCAATTGATAAGCATTCCAGACTTCGAACTCTTTATTAATCGGGATAGCCTACGCTTACTACTGCATAAAATTGGATCTCCGTATCACTCGATAGAGAGCATTCACCCAGATTCTACACATATTTTTGAAGATATTCTGCTTGCTACGGTGCAACATCCATATTTTCTTGATTGGGTTTTTACTCGAAAGGGATTGGCGATTAACAACGAAACGGAAAAAAAATCACTCATTGACAAAATCCATACGGGTAAGCATATTGCCTTGATAAAACAAGCGGATGATATCTATTTATACGAGTTAGACGACCAAAAAACACTGAAAAAGAATAAACAATTATCCTTTGAAGAGTATGTTTTGGTCAATCAGAATATTACACCGCGTCATAGAGCATTGTCTGCACAAAAAATTACTCCTTTATATTGGAAACGTGGTGCTCAGGCGGGCTTACATTTTTCCCAAAACTATATTTCATCTAACTGGTACAGAGGAGGCGAGAGTCATCTAGCTTTATTAGCTTTTGCAAATGGATTTTATGATTATACCAATAAAAAGAATATTCAGTGGGAAAATAAAATCGATTTTAAGGCAGGATTCAATAGTTCCTCGGCTGACACGGTGCGTTTTCTTCAAACAAATGATGATTTATTACGGATGAGTAGTAAATTTGGCTACAAAGCCTTTACGAAATTCTATTATACAGCACAGACGGAAATCTCTACGCAATTGTTTAATACTTATCGTCCAAATAGTTACGAACGCATTACAGCAGCTTTATCTCCTATACGTTTGTATGTGAGTATTGGGCTAGATTACAAAGAAGCCTCAGGGTTCTCTGTTTTCTTTTCGCCCATTTCGTATAAATATGTGTATGTAAACGATACCTCTACGCATGTGAATGTAAGCCAATCAATAGCAGATAAGCTCGGTATTCCCAAAGGACAGAAATACATACAAGAAGTAGGAAGTTTAATAAGGGCACAATATACTTGGAAACTTAGTAGTGACATACAAATTGATAGTCGCTCTTCTTTTTACACCAATTATAAAGGTATTGAAGTGGAAACAGAAATTGTGGGCAATTTTCTTATTAATAGGTTTTTAAACACCCGTTTGTCGCTGAATCCTCGATACGATTCAACCTTTAAGTTGCCGAATAATGAGAAGCCTCGTGTACAATTAAAGCAACTTATTAGCTTAGGATTTTCGTATAAGTTTCAATAAAATTTATTTTAATAAATCTGGGCGCAATCTTTTTGTTCTACTATACGCTTCTTCCATACGCCATTCGCTTATTTTTCTCTCGTGTCCTGACAATAATATTTCAGGTACAGTCCATCCTTTATACGAAGCGGGTCGGGTATAGACAGGTGCTGAAAGTAGGTTGTCTTGAAACGAATCAGACAAAGCTGATTGTTCGTCGGAAATAGCACCTGGTATTATGCGAATGATAGCATCTGATATTATTGATGCTGCTAATTCGCCACCTGTTAACACATAGTCCCCAATGGATATTTCTCGTGTTATTAGGTGTTCTCGGATACGATGATCTACTCCTTTATAATGACCACATAGGATAATGATATTTTCATAAAGGGAAAACTGATTGGCTATTTTTTGATTAAAAGTTTCTCCATCAGGTGATGTGAAAATAATTTCGTCGTAATTTCTTTCCGATTTAAGTTGCGTAATAAGTATATCAATTGGTTCTATTTGTAATACCATGCCAGCTTCTCCTCCAAATGGATAATCGTCCACACGTTTGTGTTTGTTGGTAGAATAATCTCGCAAATTGTGGATATGTACTTCAGCTAATCCTTTATCAATAGCTCTTTTTACAATCGAATGTGCAAAATTGCTCTCAATCAATTCGGGCAATACGGTAATGATATCTATACGCATAGTCACTTATATTTTTTACAAAAATACGCATTTTTTCTCACTCCAATGAATTGTTGAAAAGTATATACCGATAAAATCCAGTTTACGCACTGATTTTTAGTACATTTGTTTCTTAATAATGCTTATCTGATTATGAAAGAAGTCCAAGAACGCATTTTGCATCTACGAAAGCAACTACATCTATACAATTACCAATATTACGTATTATCTCAGCCTACTATTTCGGATAGAGAGTTTGATGTGTTGTTGCATGAGCTAGAGCAATTAGAAGAGCAAAATGCTGAATTTGCGGATGAAAACTCGCCTACACGGCGTGTGGGGAGTGATATTAACCATAATTTTCGACAAATTGCCCATCAATATCCGATGTTATCCCTCTCGAATACTTATTCGGAAGGAGAAGTGCGGGAATTTTATGATAGGATAAGCAAGTCCTTAGGTGAAGAAAATGTAGAGTTGGTGTGTGAATTGAAATTTGATGGTACTTCCATTTCTCTGGTTTATGAGAATGGGCGTTTAAAGTATGCCGTAACCCGTGGTGATGGAGAAAAAGGAGATGATGTAACACTAAATGTGCAAACGATTAAAAGCATTCCACTCGTGTTGCAAGGATCTGATTTCCCTCCTGTATTTGAAGTCCGCGGTGAAATTGTGATGCCATGGCACGTTTTTGAGCAATTAAACAAGGAAAGAGAAGAACAAGAAGACCAATTGTTTGCCAATCCGCGTAATGCAACGTCTGGTACTATAAAGCTTCAAAATTCCAGTATGGTAGCTAAAAGAAATCTAGATGCTTATTTTTATTCGGTTTTAGGCAAAGACTTATCGAGTAAAACACACTATGATAATTTGCAATTAGCTCATTCGTACGGATTTAAAACATCAACCTATACAAAAGTCTGTACTACATTCAAGCAAGTGATGCACTTTATTCAGCATTGGGATACGGAGCGTAAAAACCTTCCTGTAGCTACTGATGGCATTGTTATTAAAGTAAATTCTTTGGTTCAACAAAAATTTTTGGGTGTAACAGCCAAATCGCCAAGATGGGCTATTGCCTATAAATTTCAAGCAGAAACAGCGATTACTCGCTTAAATTCGGTATCTTACCAGGTGGGGCGTACGGGAGCAGTTACGCCTGTGGCAAACTTAGACCCCGTGCTACTTTCAGGTACGATTGTACGCAGAGCTACACTCCACAATGCTGGTATTATTGCAGGATTGGACTTATATGTGGGCGACAATGTGATGGTGGAAAAAGGGGGCGAAATTATTCCGAAAATTACGGGAGTAGATTTAGATTCTCGCATTTTGATTGGTAGTAAAATAACCTTTATTACGAATTGTCCCGAATGTGGTTCTCAGCTTGTGAATATTGACGGAGAGGCAGCCTATTATTGTCCGAATGAAGATCATTGTCCACCCCAAATTAAAGGAAAGTTGGGGCATTTTGTTAGCCGTAAGGCAATGAATATTGATGGATTGGGCAAAGAAACTATTGATGTGTTGTATCAAAAAGGATTAATACGCACAGTAGCAGACTTATACACACTTTCAGTATCCGATATAGCAGGTTTAGAACGCTTAGGCGAAAAGTCGGCTGTAAATATAGTAGAAGGACTAGAAGCTAGCAAAAAAATACCCTTTGAGCGTGTTTTATTTGCGCTTGGCATTCGGTATGTAGGCGAAACAGTAGCCAAAAAACTAGCCCACGCTTTTCATTCTATCACAGCGATTCAGCAAGCTAGTCTAGAAGAATTGATGGCTGTAGATGAAATAGGAGAGCGAATTGCTCAAAGTGTACGTATGTATTTTGATGATGCAACTCACCAACAACTCATTAAAGATCTAATAGAGTACGGATTACAGTTTACGCTGTCGGAGGAGAAGTTATTGTTGAAATCGAATCAATTAGCTGGAAAGAAATTCGTAATTTCGGGCACGTTTTCTCTTTTTTCGCGCGACGAACTCAAGGAAATGATAGAATACAATGGTGGTAAAAACATAGCAGCAGTCTCCTCTCATGTCGATTATATTATTGCAGGAGAGAATATGGGGCCTGCCAAATTAGAAAAAGCAAAGAAACTAAAAATTACCTTGCTCACAGAAAACGATTTTCTAACATTACTAAATGAAAAATCCTAGAGATTATTGAAAATAGATAACATACTGATAAACAAGAAGAAAAATGACAAATAACTTAACGAACATACTTTTTACTCTTAAAAGTTACTGCTTACTTAATTTCCATAAAAAGAAATACAGAGAGAAAAAGTACCTGTCTTTCGATGAGATAAAATCGATAGTATTCGTTTATTATATTGATGATTACAGTAAGTACGATACTGTATATCAGAATATTAAAGATTTTACAGCTCAAGGGAAAACTGTATTTTCTATTCTGTTTGTTAAAAATGGAGTTCCTTTTGAAGAAAAACGGATTAATATGCGTCTGTTTTCCCAAAAAGACTGTTCTTGGCTATCTGTACCAAACAATGATGTAATGACTGACCTACTAGAATTATCGGCAGATGTGCTCATTGATTTATCCCTTACAGATATACTTCCAATTCAGTATGCAATAGCAAATTCGCCCATTCCATGCAAGGTGGGTAGGGTAAAGGATCATACGTATTTATATGATTTGATGCTAGAAATGAAGGACGACGAATTGACTGAAACAGAGTTGTTGAAAACAATAACCTACTATCTAACGCATATTCAATCCTAAGTTTTACAGAACGAAGGTCTGTAATGAGTTAATGGGACAAAAATCCTCCTTATTATTATTATTTCTAAATAAAAAATGCTATTTTTGCAACCTAAAGGAAAATTTACATTTAATGGAACGCAATAAATTTATAGGAATGGGTGTTGCTTTGGTAACACCGTTTACAACGGATGGGAGTGTTGATTTTTCAGCTTTAGCACGCTTAATCGACTTTCAATTAAAAAATGGTACTGATTATTTAGTTGTACTTGGTACAACGGCAGAAACGCCCACTTTATCTTCTGAAGAGCAGCTTGAAGTTACACGGTTTATTATAGATAAAGTAGCTGGCAGAATCCCCATTGTATTGGGCATGGGTGGAAATGATACACGTGCTTTAGTGCAAAAAATTAAAAACACAGATTTCCGTGGTGTTGATGCTCTTTTATCTGTAGCTCCTTATTACAATAAACCCACACAAGAGGGTATATATCAGCATTATGCAGCAATTGTAAAAACTACATCGCTACCCATCATTTTATATAATGTACCTGGTCGTACAGGCATTAATATGACGGTTGAAACGATTTTGCGTTTAGCCAATGATTTTCCTACGATTATAGGTGTAAAAGAGGCTTCGGGCAATATTGCTCAAGTGGATGCTATTATCAAAAATAAACCCAAAGATTTTTTAGTTATTTCAGGAGACGATGCCATTACTTTTCCTTTGATTACGCTAGGTGCAGCGGGGGTAATATCTGTTATAGGTAATGCTTTTCCATGCGAATTTAGTAAAATGGTGCGTTTGGCTTTAGCTGGCGATTATCAAACGGCTTTGTCTATTCATCACGGATTTACAGAATTAATCGAATTATTATTTGTAGACGGAAATCCAGCGGGAGTAAAAAGTATTTTGTCTGCTATGGGGTACCTTGAAAATCAATTACGACTACCTTTATTGCCTACACGTATTACTACGTACGAAAAAATGCGTAATATTTTGTTAAACATGAATATTAAGTGCTAGTAAATATTTAGTTAGCATTTTTCATCTAACTTTGTGCATATGATTTACAATAAACTAAATTCGCAAGAAGAAAGGGTGATTGTACACAAAGGAACTGAACTGCCTTTTAGTGGCGAATATGTGCATACTAAAGAAGAAGGTTTATATGCCTGTCGCCGTTGCAACAACCCCTTATTTTTATCTGACACCAAGTTTGATTCCCATTGTGGATGGCCTAGTTTTGATGATTCAATAGCTGGTGCTGTACTTGAAATTTCTGATGAAGATGGTTTTCGTACAGAAATTGTGTGTGCTCAATGCAAAGCTCATTTAGGGCATGTATTTATTGGTGAACACTTTACCGCCAAGAATACCCGTCATTGTGTAAACTCCATTTCCATCAAACTGAAAAAATGATGAACGATAAAGCCTATTTTGCATCAGGTTGTTTTTGGGGTACAGAATATCATTTTATGAGACTACCCAATGTAACAACTCTTGTTGGGTATATGGGTGGACACAGCATGACGCCACCTACATACAGAGAAGTGTGCATGGGCGATACGGGATATATTGAAACCATCGAGGTAATTTATGACAATGAGCAAATAAGCTACGAAACGCTGGTTAAATTGTTTTTTGAAACACATGATTTTACTCAAATGAATGGGCAGGGTCCCGATATTGGTTCACAATATGTATCTGTTATTTTCTATTGCAACGAAGAGCAACAAAAAATTGCTACTCATTATATTAAGTTACTCACAAGCAAACGATATAAGGTAGCTACGCAATTGCGTAAAGCAGAGGAGTTTTGGGAAGCAGAGGCATATCATCAGGCATATTATGCCAAAAAGGGAGGTACACCTTATTGCCATACCTACAAAAAGATTCTTTAAGATTGCCTAGAATTGGGTATATGTTTTTGTTACTTTCTGCAAAGCTTCCTCTTCCAATCTCATTTTTTTTGTGTAAATCGGAATTATATACGATAATTTTGGCAAAACGATAAACTTCTGCGTATTACTCTCGGACGTTGTATTGTTTGATATCGTTAGCTTGGCTTCGGTAGAGATAAAATACGAGCTAGATACTTTCTTGTTTTCTGTTTTAGTAGCCATATATAGCTTATACGTAGCATATTGCAAACTGTGCGTTCCATTTTCTTCTTGATAAATATCCTTTCTTTGCGTTATCCATGTTTCATAGTGAAAACCCATTGAAGCCGCAACACGGAGTAGAGTAGCAGAGTTGTTCTTTCGAATATTACTTTTTGTTCCATTCGTATATTGCACTTCAATAATTGCATTTTTCAGCGTGTCAATTACTACATATCCATCGTCGCTTTCGTTTTCCTTATGGTAATATAGTAATTGTACAGCGTGTGGGTTGGTGTGCTTATACGATAGGTTTTGAGAAAATGAATTATCACTAATAAAGTCCGCTGAAAAATCAGTCATAAAATCAGTATAGAGCATTCTTCGCAAGTTGCTAAAATCATTACCAGCAGACGCGTCCTTGTATTTTATAATATTGACGGTTGGTTGTATGTAGAAATCATTTTTAGATTGATACACAGCTCCTTTACTTAGGAATGCATACCCACTGGAGTCCGATAAGGTACGTGTTTCATAGGAATAATTTTTCTGACGAGTCTGCTCTTTATATAGTTGTTCTTTCGCTTTTAGAGCTTCTCGCAATTTTTGTTTTATCCATGGAAATTCGCTGCCAAACACATCTACTTCATTTAGCATATAGCTAACAGGCTCTAAATATATTGTATCGCTTAGTTGTGCTTGTGAAAGTGTAAGCGACTGATAATTTATATGCGAAAAAACCAAAGAGTCAGAAGTAAAATCAACGGTATATTTTCCTGACACATTACTCATTGTACTCCTCACACCATTGCTATTATTTGTATGAATACTGGCATATGGGATAGGAGTGAGGTTCTGTTTGTCAAGTATCACACCTGAAAATTGAGCTAAAGCAAGTGTTGTGGCAAGAATAAATAGAACAAAGCTGTATGTTAAGTGTTTAATCATAGGTGTAATAATATTGAAGTTCTAAATTTAGCATACAAATATAGAGCAGTAAACGGTATGTATAAAAAAAGAAGTTTGTCTTTATGACAAACTTCTTTTGTGGGCGTTGACGGGTTCGAACCGCCGACCCTCTGCTTGTAAGGCAGATGCTCTGAACCAGCTGAGCTAAACGCCCGATAGATTTTTGCTATTTAAGAAAAGGTTTTGTGGGCGTTGACGGGTTCGAACCGCCGACCCTCTGCTTGTAAGGCAGATGCTCTGAACCAGCTGAGCTAAACGCCCTTTTCCTTTTTAAAAGCGATGCAAAGATAAGGTATTTTTTGTTATTCACAAACTCTTTTTCTGCTTTTTTACATAGAAAAGGGAAAGAATCTGTTCATTTATTCTCTCCCTTTTTTTATATATGTTCTTACAAGCGTGCTTTTATTGCTTTTGTTTCTGCTTCGAAGCCTGGTTTCTCTAATAGAGCAAACATATTTTTCTTATACGCTTCGACTCCAGCTTGGTCGAATGGATTTACTTCTAATAAGTAACCGCTTATACCACACGCTTTCTCGAAGAAATAAATAAGTTGTCCTACATAATATTCGTTCAATACAGGCACTTCAATTTTTAAGTTTGGTACGCCTCCGTCAACGTGAGCCAACATAGTCCCAAGTTCAGCCATTTTATTTACTTCATCAACATGTTTTCCCGCTAAGAAATTCAAGCCGTCTAAATTGGCTTCATCTTTTGGTACAAGAACGGTTTTATTTGCTTTTTTGATAGAAATAACGGTTTCAAAGATAGTGCGCTCACCTTCTTGAATCCATTGTCCCATCGAGTGTAGGTCGGTTGAGAAATCGACAGCAGAAGGGAAGATGCCTTTGTTTTCTTTACCTTCGCTTTCGCCAAATAATTGTTTCCACCATTCTGCAAAAAAGTGCAATTTGGGTTGGTAATTGGCTAAGATTTCAATTTTTTTCCCATTTCTATACAATTCATTTCGAGTAGCAGCATATATTGATGCTGGGTTTTCTGCAAAAGGTGTATCAATACCACATACCTCTTCCATTTTGCGAGCACCTTCTAATAGTTGAGTAAGATCTAATCCTGCAACCGCAATTGGCAATAATCCAACAGGCGATAATACTGAAAAACGACCACCTACATTATCAGGTATTACATAAGTTTTGTATCCTTCTTGTGTTGCCAAGGTACGCAAAGCTCCTTTTGAGGCATCCGTAACGGCTACAATTAGTTTCTTAGCTTCGGCTTTGCCTACTTGTTTTTCTAATTGCGTTTTGAGCATACGAAATGCCAATGCTGTTTCGGTTGTAGTCCCAGATTTGGAAATATTGATAATACCAAATTTTTTGGTAGAGAGATATGCAGTTAATTCTGCTAAATAATCTTCTCCAATATTATTACCAGCATATACAATTATCGGATTGCCAGGCTCTGGTTGCAACCAAGTAAAGGTATTTGCAAGAGCATCAATTACGGCTTTTGCTCCTAAAAAACTACCACCAATACCAGCTACCACCACTACTTCACAATTTTGACGAAGTGTATTGGCTGTTTGCTGAATATCTGCTATCAATTCAGGCGTAGTGCTTGAGGGTAGGGTAAGCCATCCTAAAAAATCATTTCCTTTACCCGTTCCATTGTGTAACATGGCATTGCAAGCACTTACGTTTTTTTCGTAAGCCATTACTTTGTCTTTTGAGATAAAATTTAAGCTGTTGTCAATTAGCAGTTTAATGTTTTCCATTTGTGTTATCGTATTTTTTCTGTTAATAATTTAATCTCAATTGTAGGAGCTATACGCTCATATAAAATATTGTACACCGCATCTAAAATGGGCATATCAACGTTGTATTTTTCATTGATTTCTTTAATACATTTGGTTGCGTAATACCCTTCGGCAATCATTTCCATTTCTAGCTGAGAGGTTTTAACTGAATATCCTTTGCCTATCATAGTGCCAAATGTACGATTACGACTAAAGCGAGAATAGGCTGTAACAATTAAGTCACCCAAATAGGCAGAATCTTGCGTATCACGGTCTTCATGCCATTGAATGGCATCTACAAACCGATTAATCTCGCGAATACTGTTGGATATGAGTACTGCCTGAAAGTTATCTCCATATTTCAATCCATGGCAAATGCCTACGGCTATAGCATATACATTTTTGAGTACAGAGGAATATTCAATACCATCTACGTCTGTTGTAACAGAGGTTTTGAGAAAAGGACAGCATAATCTTTCTGCTAACTCACTGCCTAATTCAGGATTAGAACAGGCTATTGTAAGGTATGAAAGACGTTCTAGTGCGACCTCTTCTGCATGACAAGGCCCTGCAATAACAGCAATATTATCTTGCTCAACCCCATAAAATTTCTGAAAATAGTCATTGATTATCATGTTTTCATCAGGTACTATACCTTTGATGGCTGTAACGATAATTTTTTTATTCAGTTTAACTGTCAGTTTTTCCAAATGTTGTTTCAGAAACGGCGAAGGAGTTACAAAAATGAGTATATCTGAATTTTTAACAGCTAAATTAATATCTGTAAAAAATTTAATTTTTTTGACATCAAAACGAACAGAAGTTAGGTATGATGGATTGTTCCCCAAGCGTTGAAACTGCTCAATTTGATCTGGGCGTCTCATATACCAGTTAATTTTATCTCCTTTTGAGATGGAAATTTTTGCTAATGCAGTTGCCCAACTCCCACCGCCCATAATACAAACACGTTTGGCTTTTTTTCTTTCCATAATGTTCTATTATTGTATGAGTGCTTTTTCAATCCATGTTTGCACTTCTGCAATGGTTGGATTGGAAAGGTTGAGCTTATTCTTTTTATTAATACCACAGATTTGTTGGTGCAATTTTACATTCACACTGTTGCCTATTTCTTTTACAGAGAGCGACGAGTATTTAACGATTGCATTTGCCCACTCTTCCGAGATTCCTACAGTTATGAACTTGGCAGGTGTGTCTTTTTTTACCACTTTCTCTGGACGCATTTGTGGAAATAGCAATACTTCTTGTATGCTACTTTGGTTTGTCATTGCCATTACCAATCTGTCCATTCCAATGCCTATCCCCGACATAGGAGGCATACCGTATTCCATGGCACGCAAAAAATCTTGATCAATAAACATGGCTTCGTCGTCACCCTTTTCGCTTAATCGCAATTGTTCTTCAAAACGTTCGCGTTGGTCAATAGGGTCGTTTAATTCTGAATACGCATTGGCAAGTTCTTTGCCATTTACCATTAATTCAAAACGTTCGGTAAGACCTTCTTTAGAACGGTGTTTTTTTGTTAGTGGAGACATCTCAATCGGGTAGTCGGTAATAAAAGTAGGCTGAATATAATTTCCTTCGCATTTAGCACCAAAGATTTCATCAATCAATTTGCCTACGCCCATCGTTTCGTCCACTTCTATTTGTAGCGATTTGCATGCTTCACGCAGTTCTACTTCATTTTTTCCAGTAATATCTATGCCAGTAAATTCTTTGATGGAATCAGTCATGGATATCCGTTTGAACGGAGCTTTAAAGTTGATAGTTTTATCTCCCATCTGTACCTCAGTCGTATTGTTTACATCGATGCAAATTTTCTCTAGCATTTTTTCCGTAAAATCCATCATCCAGTTGTAATCTTTGTACGAAACATATAGCTCCATTACTGTAAATTCTGGATTGTGGGTTCTATCCATGCCTTCGTTACGGAAATTGCGAGAAAATTCATATACACCTTCAAATCCTCCAACAATGAGTCTTTTAAGATATAATTCGTTGGCAATACGCAAATAAAGCGGGATATCTAAAGCGTTGTGATGCGTGGCAAATGGACGAGCGGCGGCACCACCTGCAATGGGTTGTAATACGGGTGTATCTACTTCGATGTATCCATCTTTGTTGATAAATTCACGCATAGAATTAAAGACTTTCGTTCTTTTTAAGAATATTTCTTTTACGCTTTCGTTTACCACCAAGTCAACATAGCGTTGGCGATAGCGTGTTTCTGCATCAGTAAATGCATCGTAAGTAATACCGTCTTTTACTTTTACAATTGGTAACGGACGGAGAGATTTGGCTAATACCTTAATTTCAGACGCATGTACGGAAATTTCGCCCATTTGAGTACGAAATACATATCCTTTAATACCTATAAAATCGCCAATATCCAATAATTTCTTAAATACTGTATTGTAAAGCTCTTTGTCTTCTCCCAAACAAATTTCGTCTCGTGTAATATATACTTGAATGCGTCCTTTTGAATCTTGCAGTTCGATAAAAGAGGCTTTACCCATGATGCGTCTGCTCATAATTCTACCAGCAATGATTACATCACGTTTTACTTCTTCGTTAAAGTTTTCAGTAATTTCAGTAGAAAAAGCATTGGTGGGAAACTCCTCTGCAGGGTAGGGTTCTATGCCCATAGCACGCAATTGCTCAAGGCTTTGGCGGCGAAATAGTTCTTGTTCAGAAAATTCGGTTGTACTCATATAATTTTTTGTATTTTTAGTATCGTATTAATTGGAAAATTCCATTAAATAGGCTTTGATAAACGCATCAAGGTCTCCATCCATTGTTCCTTGCACGTCTGATGTTTGATAGTTTGTTCGGTGGTCTTTTACCCTCCTGTCGTCAAACACATAACTTCTGATTTGCGATCCCCATTCAATTTTTTTCTTTCCAGCTTCTATCTCAGCAGATGCTACTCTTCTTTTTTCGAGTTCTTTTTCGTATAACTGCGATTTCAATAAACGCATAGCATTGTCTTTGTTGCCAAATTGCGAACGACTCTCAGTATTTTCGATAATGATTTCGAGCGGTTCGCCAGTAGGAGTGTCCCGATACATGTAGCGTAAGCGTACTCCAGTTTCTACTTTATTTACATTCTGACCACCAGCACCTCCTGAACGAAAAGTTTCCCAGTTAACATCCGCCGCATTAATTTCTATTTCGATCGTATTATCTACAAGAGGCGTAACGAAAACAGAAGCAAAGGAAGTCATTCGTTTGCCTTGAGCATTAAAAGGGGATACCCGCACCAAGCGATGAACGCCGTTTTCACTTTTTAAATAGCCATAAGCCATTTCTCCATCTACTTGTACAGTAGCTGTTTTAATGCCAGCCTCGTCGCCATCTTGAAAGTTGGTTAGTTCGCATTTATATCCAGACCGCTCGCACCAACGCTGATACATACGCAACAGCATAGACGCCCAATCCTGACTCTCAGTGCCACCTGCTCCAGATACAATCTTGATAACAGCACCTAGCTTGTCTTCTTCGGCAGCAAGCATATTTTTCATCTCAAGCTTTTCGATTAAGTGAATAGCATTGCTATAGGCTTCATCTACTTCTTGTTCTGATATAATTTCTTCTTTGTAGAAATCAAATGATAATTGTAGCTCTTCAGTCGCTTTTTCAGCTTGACTGTATGCATGTATCCAAAATTTAAGTTCCTTAATTTTTTTCATCTGAATTTCAGCAGTTTTACTGTCGTTCCAGAATAAAGGATCTTGTGTTCGGATTTCTTCCTCTTCTAAGGCTATTCGTTTGTCATCAATGTCAAAGATACCTCCTCAACGCCTGTTGGCGATCTATCGTCTCTTTAAGTTGCTCTATTGTTATCATATAAATGTTTTTTTAATCTACAAAGATACAGTTTTATTATAAACTAAAATCAGTTTACACTTGCAAAGTTCCCTTAATCTATATACATTTTCTCAATCTCTTGTGCGTATATGCGTGCTACTTCTTTGCGTTTAAGTTTGAGCGTATTTGTAAGTAAGCCATCTTCCATTGTAAATGCTTTAGGAAGCAGCGTAAAACGTTTTATTTGCTCGTATTTTGCCAAATCTTTCATTTGGTCTTTAATCAATGTTGTGTAAAACTCGATAATAGTAGGATTTGCAATGAGTTCTGCTATTGATTGATAGGAGATAGCATGATTCGCAGCGTATATTTTCAAGGTATCGAATGTTGGCACAATAAGCGCTGTAACATATTTTCGTTGGTCGCCAATAATTGCAATTTGGTCGATAAATTTCAATTCACTTAGGCGACTTTCGAGCATTTGTGGGGCCACGTATTTACCTCCAGCTGTTTTAAATAAATCTTTGATTCTATCGGTAATGTATAAATTGTTATCCTCATCGATATGCCCCGCATCACCTGTTTTAAACCAACCGTCTACAAAAGCTTCAGCATTTGCTTCTGGACGTTTGTAGTAGCCTGATGTAATGGTTTTTCCTTTTAATAGAATTTCACCTTCCTCAGAGATTTTTACTTCTACTTGAGGCATAATTTTTCCTATTGAACCTATTATATAGTTTTGATTACTAGGTAAATAACAAGATACAGTAGCTGTCGATTCTGTTAAACCATACCCATATACCAAATTAATTCCGAGGCTATGTATAAACTCGTTAATATCATCAGCTAAACGAGATCCTGCACAAGGAAAGAAATGTAAATTAGTAAGACCAGCTGCACTTT
>JAGNUZ010000111.1 GCA_017986765.1 Paludibacteraceae bacterium
ATACACATTACCATGTACGCCGTACTAACTATGTTCGCCTTGCTCGAAACGAAAAAACGGGGAGTTTCCACACAATCGTATATAATAGTAATTGCAAGCAGTATTATGTATAGCGGTACTATCGAATTACTACAACAGTTATTTCCTCCTCGCGTAAGTTCTTGGTACGATTTTTTGGCAAATATCGTTGGTTGTGTAATTGCTTTTGCTCTCTACAAAATTGTATTTAATAAGGCTCTTCAATGAATAATCAACTACTATACCGCATTGCTATTACCCAAATAAAAGGTTTAGGATGCATCAATATCAAAAATTTATTGGCGTATGTAGGTGATATAGAAGAAATATTTAACCAAAAATCCCATGTGCTGCAAAAAATACCTGGCATCGGTACGGTATTAAGCAAAAGCATTGTTGATCAGAAAAATAATGCCTTAGAAAAAGCTGAAAAAGAAATGACTTTTGTACTCAAACACGGTATCTCTCCCCTATTTTATACCGACAAGGAGTATCCCGAGCGCCTCAAAGAATGTGCCGACTCTCCTATCCTATTGTATTATAAGGGCAATGCCAATTTGAATACGAAAAAAACCATCGCTGTAGTCGGCACACGCAACGCTACTGAATATGGTAAGTCTATGTGTATCAATCTTCTAAAAGAATTGGCACAAAACCACCCTGACGTATGTATCATCAGCGGTTTGGCGTATGGCATAGATATCTGTGCACACAAAGAAGCCCTGCAATTGAATTTGCCCACGGTGGCTGTATTGGGTCACGGACTTGATAGAATATACCCAGCTCAACATACCTCTATTGCGAAAAAAATAATTACGGCAGGTGGATTATTAACTGAATTTGCTAGCGAAACAAATCCAGATAAACCAAATTTTGTACGCCGCAACCGCATTATTGCAGGTACGACTGATGCTACCATTATTGTAGAAAGTGCGGCAAGAGGTGGTGCTGTGATTACTGCTGAAATTGCAAATTCTTACAACAGAGATGTGTTTGCTGTGCCTGGCAAGTGCACAGACGAATGGTCGGTAGGTTGCAATAACCTGATAAAACAGAATAAAGCTGCTTTAATTAATAGAGCCAGTGATATAGAATACATAATGGGTTGGACGAAAGAACAAGCTTCGCAAAAAATAGATCAACAGCAATCTTTGTTTGTAGAATTATCGGATACAGAAAGAATCATTTTCGAGGCCATTCAACAAAGTAAAATAATTCACATCGATATATTGTCTTCAAAAATAAATTCAAATATAAAGCAATTGTCACCCACCTTACTCGCTATGGAGTTTAAAGGACTTATTAAATGCTTACCTGGCAATGCATATTCTATCTTTTAATCAAAAAAGGAGTTAAAACATATAGCTATGTTAACTCCTCTTTTTTTACCTTAAAATCGAATACTTTGAAAATCACAGTGCAAATATATACTGATTATTAGGTAATTGTATTAAATATATTCATTATATGGTAAATTTTCTACGCATGCGTTTGCACTGTTTATATCTCAACAATAAATAGAAATAAACTGTTGATAAATATGCAATAAAATATCAATAACTAAAGTTGTATTATTCAAATAGACATATCATTATATAAATATTTCATATAACCATACAAAGTTGTGCATTTTTTAAAAAAGTAATGAACATGAAAAAAGAGAGTTATTAACCGCTAAAAAGTAAAAAGTTTACTACATTTGTAGTTATAAACAGTATGTTCGTAACGTAGTAAATCATTTTAAAATCACTACTTTAGTATGTTTATAACTTGTTTATAGCTACACTGTATGAGATGAAATTTATATTATACAAGAATTTAACATTTTATTTGTCAACCTTATCAACATCCTATTATATTATTCATTCTTTATTCTTTAACCTTTAAATATATATAAGAATAAAAGAGATGTTGATATCCTTAAATAATAAATTATGACATTGCAAGAAAAGATACAAAAATTAAAAAAAGAAAAGAATGCCATTATCATGGCTCACTATTACCAAGATGGAGAGATACAAGATATAGCAGATTTTGTAGGCGATAGTTTAGCCTTGGCACAATGGGCAGCTACAACAGATGCAGACATTATTGTATTGTGTGGAGTAAATTTTATGGCAGAAACGGCCAAAATATTATCACCTACTAAAAAAGTATTGATACCTGATTTGGAAGCTGGTTGCTCGTTGGCAGATAGTTGCAAAGCATCGGATTTTAAAAAATTTATACAACAACATCCAGATCACATTGTAATTTCATACGTAAATACAACAGCAGAGGTGAAAGCTTTAACGGATGTAGTGGTTACTTCTACCAATGCACATAAAATAGTAGATAGTTTTCCGAAAGACCAAAAAATAATATTTGGACCAGATAAAAATTTAGGTAATTACATCAATAGTGTTACTGGTAGAAATATGGTATTGTGGGATGGTGCCTGTCATGTTCACGAACAGTTTTCGTTAGAAAAAATAGTGGCTTTAAAGAAACAGTATCCTAACGCCCTTGTATTAGCTCATCCAGAGTGTAAGAGGGTTGTACTCAATGTAGCTGATTATATTGGTTCTACGTCAGCCCTATTGGCTTATACGGGTATTTCCGACTGTACGGAGTATATAGTAGCCACAGAAAGTGGTATTTTGCACAAGATGAAACAAGCAAATCCGACCAAAACATTTATTCCTGCACCGCCCAATGATAGTACCTGTGCTTGCAACGAATGTAATTTTATGCGTTTGAATACCTTGGAAAAATTGTATGATTGTTTGCTAAACGAAACACCAGAAATACAGGTAGATGAAGAGATACGTATAAAAGCAGTAAAGCCCATCGTACGCATGTTGGAAATGAGTAAATAAAAATAAACGCCCTATTCATTTAAAAATAGGGCGTTTATTTTTATTTATATAAATCTTAAAAATAAGCAATATCTGTTTTATAAATATCTGATAATAAATTATTTGCTAATCGACTAGCGCCTAATCGAAACAAATCTTTTGTTAGCCATTCATCTCCTAATATTTCTTTTACAATACAATAATATTCTACCGCATCTTTGGTAGTAACAATACCCCCCGCAGGTTTAAAGCCAACTTTAACACCTGTTTTTTTATAAAAATCTTTGATAGCCTCGCACATAATATATGCCGCTTCTAAAGTAGCCGCAGGGTTCATTTTTCCCGTAGAGGTTTTGATAAAATCAGCACCCGCTTCCATCGATAATACAGACGCTTTTTTTATTTCTTCAGCAGAAACCAACGCACCAGTTTCTAGTATTACTTTTAAGTGAGTAGCTTTACACGTAGCTTTTATTTCTTCAATTTCTTCAAATACATCGTCGTATTGCTTATTCAAAAATTTACCGATAGAAATTACTACATCAATCTCAGAAGCCCCCGCATTGATAGCCAAAGCTGTTTCGGCAACTTTTATTTCGATAAAGGTTTGAGAAGAAGGAAATCCAGCTGAAACAGCGGCTATTTCTACATCTTCTACCAAGGTATCTTTTACTATTTCGGCATAGGCAGGATATACGCAGATAGCTGCTACATTGGGCATTTCTGGATATTTTTCTGGAAAATTATTTACTTTTTCGGTAAATAATCGGATGTTTTCTTCGTAATCAGTATTATTTAATGAAGTTAAATCTATAATAGAAAACAATGTTTTATACACTTCTACCGTATTGTTTGAATCAAAATTATCTTCAAGTATTTTCTTCGTTTTTTCAGCTATCACTTTGTCAGATACAGCACATTTATAGGAGGAAAATAAGGTATTAAAATTTTTCATATAAGTTATTTTTATGTATTTATTTTAGTCAAGTTCGTTCATTCTTTATTTTGTGTATCTATCCATATAGTTACGGGTCCATCGTTAATTAATGATACCTGCATATCTGCTCCAAATACTCCTTGTTTCACCGTTTTAGCAAGAGCGTTACTTAGATTTTCGCAAAATAAAGCATATATAGGAACAGCAAAAGTAGGTTTGGAAGCACGTATAAAAGAAGGTCGATTACCTTTTTTTGTTTGAGCAAATAAGGTAAACTGACTGACTACCAATATATCACCCATACTATCCAAAATGGATTTGTTCATCAAGCCATTTTCATCCGAAAATATACGCAATTGCACTATTTTTGCTACTAACCAGTCAATATCTTTTTCCGTATCGCAATCTTCTATGCCTAAAAGTATCAATAATCCTTGCTCAATTTTGGCATGAATTTTTTTGTCTATGCTGACTGATGCTTCTAATACGCGCTGAATAACAACTCTCATTAAATATCTTTTATTTAACAAAAATACTCTTTTCAACGAATTAAAACAAATAATGATACATTAATTGATATACTATTTTGTTTTACAAATATAATACTGTAAATTTGTAATAATACTTATGTAATTTTTATGTTAAATTTAGGGTAGATATACTCCTAAAATAACAATGCAACATAGGAAAAATGATAGGAGTAATCGCCGTTTCCATCATTTATTTTCGCACAACCTAATATCAATATTATGAAAAAGACGCTATTTTTACTCTGCTTACTCTATGCGAGCACTAGTTTTGCAGTCATACCTGTTGATTATTACGAAGCTGCTTATAACAAAAAAGGAGCTCAACTGCATATTGCTTTGCACAATATCATTGATAATCACACCGTGGTTTCATACGCTGATTTGTATAGTGTGTACAAAACAAGCGATAATACTGCCGACAACAAAGTGTGGGATATGTATTCATATTGTAGCTGGACACACAACAATAAAACGTGTGGAAATTACACCAAAGTATGTGATTGTTACAATCGCGAACACAGTGTTCCACAAAGTTGGTTTAACAAAAAATCGCCAATGGTATCCGATGCCTTTCATGTTTACCCAACAGATGGCAAGGTAAATAATCAACGCGGTAATTATCCTTTTGGAGAATGTTCTGGTGGCACAATTCTTGATAATAAAGCTAAAGGAAGAGTTGGTTCTTCAACTTTTTCAGGATATTCGGGTACAGTGTTTGAACCTGTAGATGAATATAAGGGTGATTTTGCTCGTACCTATTTTTATATGGCTACACGCTATGCTGGAGCTTGCGAGAATTGGGGAAATAGTGTTTTTGGTAGTGTTAATTTAGGCTTAACTAATTACGCAGTTAATTTATTTATGAAATGGCACCGACAAGACCCCGTTTCGCCTAAAGAGGTAACCCGTAATAATGCGATATATGCACACCAAGATAACCGCAATCCGTTTATCGATTATCCTGAATTAGCTGAATATATTTGGGGAAATAAAAATACACTTTCGTGGAATGAATCTAGTTTGACAGAAGAGCATATTTTCAATTATTTTGTGTATCCAAATCCAGCTTCTGACAAGGTGTTTGTGCATGTTGATA
>JAGNUZ010000021.1 GCA_017986765.1 Paludibacteraceae bacterium
AAGCGTATGTTGATTTTTCTCCCGAAGATTCGTGGTTGAGTGAATTGAATCAATATCCCAATTTAATTGTTTTACAAACATTCTCCAAAGCATGGGGTTTAGCCGCCGTGCGTTGTGGTATGGCTTTTGCCTCTGAAACGATTATTGCATATTTTAATAAAGTAAAATATCCGTATAATGTAAATGTGTTGACACAGCAATTTGTTGAAAAACAACTTGGTATGCTTGAGCAAAAGAACGAATGGGTAAGCATACTATTGGCACAACGTACGTATTTAGTTGCTAAATTGAACGAATTATCATTTGTAGAACATATATTTCCAACTCAATCCAACTTTGTGTTGGTTAAAGTGTTTGATGCCAATGCAGTATATCGCTATTTAGTGGGGTTAGGTATTGTAGTACGAAATAGAAATACAGTATCCTTGTGTTTAGGTTGTTTGCGTATAACAGTCGGCACACAAGAAGAAAACGATATTTTATTAGAAGCTTTAGCTAAATACAAAAATTAAAAAAATAGATAGAATGCAACAACTTAAAAAAGCACTCTTTATTGATAGAGATGGAACAATTATTGCAGAACCTCCCATTACGTACCAAGTAGATACGCTAGAGCAAATAGAGTTTTTACCTGCAGTTATTCGTAATTTATACCAAATACGTCAGTATACCGATTTTGAGTTTGTAATGGTTACAAATCAAGATGGATTGGGTACAGATGTGTATCCGCAACAAAATTTTGACGCTGTACAAGGCAAGATGCTTCAAATTTTGCAAAACGAAGGAGTCATTTTTGATAATATATTGATTGATACCTCATTTCCAGAGGACAATACAACAACACGAAAACCCCGTACTGGATTGCTAACGGCTTATATGACTGGCGAATACGATTTAGCCAACAGTTATGTGATTGGTGATAGAATAACGGATGTTGAATTAGCAAAAAACTTGGGTTGCAAAGTCATTTTTATACATTCAAATGAAGAAGAAGCCAAACGTTTGTTGGAAGAGAATAATTTCAGCGAGTATTGTGCGTTGATATCAGCCGATTGGAATGAAATAACCGCTTTTGTCGTTGCCAAAGAACGCACAGCGAGCCTACAACGTACTACGAAAGAAACGGATATATTTGTTTCTCTAAATTTAGATGGTAAGGGAAAAACGAATATTAGTACAGGCTTGGGGTTTTTCGATCATATGCTAGAGCAAATTGGCAAACATTCTGGCATGGATTTAACCATTCAGGTAAAAGGAGATTTACATATTGATGAGCACCATACTATCGAAGATACTTCTTTAGCATTAGGCGAGGCTTTGCTCTTGGCGTTGGGAAATAAACGTGGTGTAGAACGCTACGGTTATTGCTTGCCGATGGATGAATGCTTGTGTCAAGTTGCGTTGGATTTTGGTGGTCGTCCATGGCTCGTATGGGATGTAGATTTTAAGCGCGAAAAAGTAGGGGATATGCCTACGGAAATGTTTATGCATTTCTTTAAATCACTGAGCGATACAGCTAAAATGAACCTTCATATCAAAGCGGAAGGTGACAATGAGCATCATAAAATTGAAGGAATATTTAAAGCCTTGGCACGTGCTATTAAAATGTCAATTAAAAGAGATGTGTTTAGTGCTGAATTACCAAGTACCAAAGGTGTTTTATAGAAAAAACATATAACATTTTAGATATGAATAACTTGCGTTATCTTGCCATCATTCCTGCTCGCTATGCCTCTACACGTTTCCCAGGTAAGCCACTTGTTGTTATTGAGGGAAAGTCAATGATACAAAGAGTTTATGAGCGCGTATCGTCTGAAATTAAGGATGTATATGTGGCAACTGATGACGAAAGAATTGCAGCCGAAGTAAGTGGTTTTGGTGGAAATTTCGTAATGACCAACGCCAATCACGCAAGTGGTACCGATCGTTGCTACGAGGCTCTGACTAAAATTGATGGTGATTTTGACGTAGTTATTAATGTACAAGGCGATGAACCTTTTATTCACACAGAACAGCTTAGGCTAATAAAACGTTGTTTTGATGACGAAAACACAGATATTGCCACCCTCGTAAAACCTTTTTCTCCCGATGATATTGTAGATAATTTATCTACACCCAACACGCCAAAAGTCGTGATTGATAAAAATCAGTATGCCATGTATTTTAGTCGATCCGTAATACCATATCGCAGAGGTGTGGATAGGCATTTATGGTTGCAGTCGCATACTTATTACAAACATATCGGAATGTATGCATATAAAGTACCTGTTTTACAGTCTATTACTAAGCTAGAGCAGTCTTCGCTCGAAATAGCCGAATCACTCGAACAATTACGCTGGTTAGAAAATGGCTACCGTATTAAGGTCGCTATTACAGAGCACGAAACCATGGGTATTGATACTCCTGCTGATGTAGACAAGGCTGTAAATTTTTTGAAAAAGCAAGCGAAAGAAGCGTAACTATTTGTATAACAAAAAGATACACAGTCTCTTGTGTAATTCAGGTATTTGTTTTTTCCATTCAGCCACAGTACATGTCTTAATATATTCAGTTTCGAGTGTAATATCTGTAGCAATACAGAGCTTGGTGGTAGGTGCACAATGTTGAAGTATATCACTCACTAACTTCATGTTGCGAAAGGGCGTTTCGATAAATAACTGCGTTTGATGCTCGTTGTAAATCTTTTTCTCTAATTTCTTGATCATACTTACACGTTCATCATCAGGGATAGGTAGGTAGCCGTTAAAAGCGAAATTTTGACCATTAAAACCCGACGCCATCAACGATAGAATGATGGATGATGGACCTACCAACGGTACTACAATACAGTTTTTCTCTTGTGCCATTCGTACCACATCTGCACCAGGGTCGGCAATGGCAGGGCATCCAGCTTCTGAAAGTACGCCCATATCGTTTCCGCTGAGTAAAGGTTGCAAAAATGTGCTTAATTCTTCAGGTGTCGTACGCTTGTTTAGTACGTAAAACTGCAAATCATCAATTTCGATTGTTCTATCCACTTTCTTCAAAAATCGACGGGCCGACCGTATATCTTCGACAATAAAATGGGTAATTTTTCTGATAATCTCAGCATTTGTAATAGGGAGTACTGTATTGATTTCAGAATCACCCAAGGTAGTAGGAATAAGGTATAATTTTGGAGACATATCGTTGATTATTTCTGCAAAAATAGTAAAAAAATACTACTTTTGTCTATTCAAAAATAAAGAATATAGCTTACTGCTGTTTTTAGTTAGAGTTGTAAGCGGATAAATAGACTCATAAAAGGCGATTTTATCGGCAAATTATCCTGAAAGACCGAAAGTGTGCGCTCGTCTTTTTTGAATTTACAATAGAAAGAAATTATGATACAAGTGCTATTTTTAGGAACAGGAACATCTACAGGTATTCCATACATTAATTGTACCTGCGATGTGTGCCAATCGAAAGACACAAAAGACAAGCGGCTTCGTTCATCTGTAGTCGTATCGCTTGGTAATGAGCAGCTTCTAATTGATTGCGGACCTGATTTTCGCCAGCAAGCAATTTTGCATGATATTTCGCAGATATCTGCTGTATTGCTTACGCACGAGCATTTCGACCATGTTTCGGGTATCGACGATTTGCGAGCTTATGGTGAAGTGTCGATTTATGCGGAAAATAGGGTGTGCGAGAATATTGTACGCAATATGCCATATTGTTTCGGTGAAATTAAGTATCCTGGTGTGCCTAGCATATCTTTACACGAAATTGATACAACTCCTTTTACTATAAAAAAAATAGAAATAATACCCATACGTATTTTTCATCATAAATTGCCAATTTTAGGTTTTCGTATTGGAAACTTTGTGTATTTAACGGATATTAGTTCCATTGACAATGAGGAGATTGAAAAATTACAAGACGTAGATGTATTGGTCGTAGATGCTTTACGCATACAGCCACATTTCTCGCACTTTTCGCTTGAACAGGCCATTGCGTTTGCACAAAAATCAAATGCTAAAAAGATTTATTTTACCCATATTAGTCACCAGCTAGGGAAGCATGAAGAAATAGCAAAATTGTTACCTAATAATATGTACTTGGCGTATGATGGTTTAAAAATTATACTATAGATGAAAAAATAGAGTAATTATTTGTTCACAACGAAATAAAATTTTATCTTTGCACTTCAATTTCGGAAAGGTAGAAAAGAAATGTAATTTATGCATTCACCTCACGAAGGTATTTTATAATTTAATTTATAATTATGTACGCTATTGTAGAGATTGCGGGACAACAGTTCAAAGTTGAAAAAGACAGAAGAGTGTTTGTTCACCGTTTAAATGAAGAAAAAGGCGCGTCAATTGAATTCGAAAACGTTATGTTAGTAGATATCGACGGCAAAGTAACAGTTGGTCTTCCAACAGTAAAAGGCGCAAAAGTTGTGGCTGAAGTTCTTTCTCACGTAAAAGGAGAAAAAGTAATCGTTTTCAAAAAGAAAAGAAGAAAAGGTTACAGAGTAAGAAATGGTCACCGCCAATGTTTTACAGAGATTTTGATTAAAGAAGTAGTTGCTTAACACAAAAAATACACAGAAATGGCACATAAAAAAGGAGCTGGTAGTTCCAGAAACGGACGCGAGTCGGAAAGTAAACGACTTGGAGTAAAAATATTTGGAGGTCAATATGCAAAAGCTGGTAGCATTATAGTTAGACAACGCGGTACTGTTCATCATCCAGGTGAAAACGTAGGTATTGGCAAAGATCACACTTTGTTTGCATTAATTGAAGGTAATGTTGTTTTTAGAAGAAGAAAGAATGATCGTTCATTTGTTTCTATCGAAGCTATCGCTCAAAACTAACGTTTACACTCACTATATATCATAAAACCCTCCTGATATCTTTTAGAAGAAAAGGGTGGGTTTTTTTTATTTATATTAATCCTTGCAAAGTATGCTTACTATTAAGTTTATTACAGAAAATGCCAATGAGGTAATTACTCGTTTGGCAACAAAAAGGTATGATGCAACTACGATTGTGTCAGAAGTTATTTCGTTAGACGCATTGCGTAGAAATACCCAAACAAAATTAGACGAGGTGTTGTCGGATATGAACAACCTGTCGAAACAAATTGGTGATTTATATAAACAAGGAAAGAAAGAAGAAGCTGATAAAGCCAAACTCAGCTCTGTTGAGCTAAAAGAAGCTAGCAAAGAATTGGCTGACGTACTTGCTGATTCTGAACAAAAACTACATGCGTTGTTGGTGCAAATTCCAAATTTACCACACACATCTGTACCTGAAGGCAAAGGGGCTGATGATAATGTTGTTGAACGCACGGGCGGTGTTATGCCAAAATTGGCAGACAATGCTTTGCCACATTGGGATTTAGCAAAAAAATATGATTTAATAGATTTTGAATTAGGTGTAAAAATAGCCGGAGCAGGTTTTCCTATATATAAAGGAAAGGGAGCACAATTGCAACGTGCGCTAATTAATTTCTTTTTGTCAAACGCCTCGGCAGCAGGTTATTTAGAAATTCAACCACCTTATATGGTGAATGCCGCCTCAGGATATGGCACAGGACAGTTGCCCGACAAAGACGGACAAATGTACCATGATTTAGTCGATGATTTGTACTTGATACCTACCGCAGAAGTGCCAGTTACCAATATTTATAGAGACGTTATACTGCAAGAAAAAGAATTACCCATTAAAAATACAGCTTATTCTGCTTGTTTTAGAAGAGAAGCGGGCTCGTATGGCAAAGATGTAAGAGGCTTAAATCGTTTACATCAATTCGATAAGGTTGAAATAGTACAAATACAACATCCAGATAATTCGTACAAATCGCTTGATGATATGGTGAATTATGTGCAAACTCTGGTAGAGAAATTAGAATTACCATTTCGTATTCTGCGTTTGTGCGGAGGCGATATGAGTTTTACTTCTGCTCTTACATTCGACTTTGAAGTATACTCTGCTGCACAAGATAGATGGTTAGAGGTGAGTTCAGTATCTAATTTTGAAAGTTTTCAGGCAAATAGATTAAAATGTCGCTACAAAGGAGAAGATAAAAAGACCAATTTATGCCACACATTAAATGGAAGTGCATTGGCTTTACCTCGTATAGTAGCTGCTTTATTAGAAAATAATCAAACCGATAAAGGAATTGTTATTCCCAAAGCATTGATCCCTTATACAGGTTTTACTATTATTGATTAAGAGTATTTCATTTATGGATAGAATATCGAAAGAGGTTGTTAACAACCTCTTTTTTTTATTTTTTAAAATTAAGAGTTTTACATATATTAGCATTTTTTGTGTATTGTAAGTGTCTGTTTGTCAGCAGTCTGATTTTTATGTTGATATCTACTAGCTATTATAAGGTTGACAAATAAAAGATTTGTGTAAATTTGTCCTCTGAATTTAATTTTTTATTATTCATTAAAAAGTAACACTTATGTCACTACAAAAAGACATTTTAGAATTACGCGAAAAAATAGCCATTTATGAAAAAGGCGGTGGAGACACAGCTATCGAAAAACAAATGGCGATGGGTAAACTTACCGCACGTCAACGTATCTTGGCCCTTTTAGATGAAGGTACATTTTACGAATATGATTTGTTTGTAGAGCACGAAGAACGTAATTTCGGTATGGATAAAAAAACGCTTCACGGTGATGGCGTTATTACTGGTATTGGAACTATGTTTGGTGAACCTGTATGTATTTATGCGCAAGACTTTACTGTAATGGGAGGGTCGTTAGGCCTGAAACATGCACGTAAGATTACGAAAATCATGGATCATGCACTAAAAATGAAAGTGCCATGTATTGGTATTAACGATTCAGGTGGTGCTCGTATTCAAGAGGGTATTGGTGCATTAGCTGGATACGGTGAGATTTTTTATCGTAATACAATGGCTTCTGGTGTAATTCCTCAAATTTCTGTTATTTTAGGACCTTGTGCCGGTGGTGCAGTGTATTCTCCAGCACTTACTGACTTTGTATTTGTAGTTGAAAATATTTCTAAAATGTTTATTACAGGACCTGGTGTTATCGAATCTGTATTAGGAGAAGTAATTACACAGGAAGAATTAGGTGGAGCACGTGTACATGCTGAGATTACAGGAAATGCACATTTCTACGCACAAAGTGAGTTTGATTGTTTTGACCAGATTAAAAAGCTAATTAGCTTATTACCAGCAAGTAATACAAAGCGTGCTGTTAAGATTGAACCACAAGAGCCTGCATTAAAAAAACAAATAGGACAAATTATTCCATCAGATCCTAAAAAACCATATGATGTACGCGAAGTGATTCGTGCTATTGTGGATAATTCTGATTTCCTTGAGGTTCAAGAGTTGTTTGCTCCAAATATCGTTATCGGTTTTTCTCGTTTAAAAGGAGAAACTGTAGGATTTGTGGCGAATCAGCCTCTTTATCTTGCGGGTGTATTGGATTGCGATAGTTCAGATAAAGCGGCTCGTTTTATTCGTTTTTGCGATTCATTTAATATTCCAATCATTACGCTAGAAGATATGCCTGGTTATTTACCTGGTGTTGATCAAGAACACGCTGGTGTAATTCGTCATGGTGCAAAAATGCTTTATGCATATTCTGAAGCTACAGTGGCAAAAGTAACTGTAATTTTAAGAAAAGCCTATGGTGGTGGATATATTGCGATGAATTCACGCCATTTGGGTGCTGACTTTGTATTTGCTTTACCATCAGCCGAAATTGCGGTAATGGGACCAGAGGGAGCTGCTAATATTATTTTTGCAAAAGAAATAAAAGAAGCCGCTGATCCAGAAGCAATGCGTGCAATTAAAGTACAAGAATATATAGATAAGTTTGCAAATCCATTTGTAGCAGCTGCTAAAGGATATATTGATGCTGTAATTGAACCGAATGAAACACGTAATTTATTGATTCATACACTTTCTGTGGCGAAAGATAAAGATGATTATCGTCCAGAGAAAAAACACGGAATACCTCCATTTTGATGGAAGGATTATTCTCTATGTTTCATTGCTTATAGTATTAATCAGCAACATTAAAACAGTTAGTTATGACAGAAGCAACTAAAGATAGTGAGTTTGTAGATTTTTCGGTAACAGCCCGTAAATACAAAACCTTGCTTACAAAAAAGTTTCAAAATAGAAAAGTATGGGAGGCTCCAAATCCTAATAATATCAAATCGTATATTCCAGGTACTATCTTGGAAATAAATGTTGAAGTAGGACAAAAAGTGAAAAGTGGTGATTTATTACTACGATTAGAAGCCATGAAAATGCAAAATCGTATCAATATGCCGTTTAAGGGTGTTGTCAAAGCCATTCACGTAGTTCCAGGACAAAAGATTCCTAAGAACTTTTTGATGATTGAAATTGAATAATTTAGACATATCAATTAGTAAAAAGAAGTTGCCATTGAAAAATGCAACTTCTTTTTTTTTGTAATACGCTATTATTTCTCTAATATCTTTGTATATTTACAAAATATAATTCATTGTTGATATGGTGTCGGTATTAATCCCAATTTATAACCAAGATTGCACATCTCTGATTGATGCTTTGCTCAAGCAAATCAAAGCATTAGATGTACCTATTGAAGTTATTGCTATTGATGACGCATCGACTCTAGATAAAGAGAAAAACAAACAGATTCTAACCTCGCCAGATTGCACGTACATTGAATTAGCTGAAAATATTGGAAGAGCAGCTATCCGCAATAAATTAGCTACGCTAGCGCAATTTCCATATTTAATTTTTATTGATTGTGATACATACCCTGCTAGTGATACTTTTTTAGCATCCTACGTACAGGGCATTCGAGAGCAAGAGCAGTTGGCATTTGTCTTATGCGGTGGATATAAATATAGAGATACTCCTCCGCTCAATCATCAACAATTATTCCGTTGGACATACGGAAAACAGCGAGAAGAATTCCTTGCTATACAAAGAAATAAAACACCCTATAAATCATTCAGTTCATTTAATTTCTGTATGCCAAAAGCTGTGTTTTCATCGATACAATTTGACGAAAGTATTGTTGGCTATGGACACGAAGATACGTGGTTTGGAATAGCATTAAAGGAAAATGGTGTACTCGTTAAGCATATTGATAATGAGTTATATCAAGTATATATCGATGAAACCGCTTTATATATCGAAAAGACTAAAAATGCTGTTAAAAATCTACACACCCTTTATCTGGATACAGATAAAAATACTAAATTTGGAGATATTCGCCTTATGGAAATCTTTAAGCGTACTCAAAAGATGCGTTTGTGCGGATTTCTAAAGATGCTTTATGGCTCTTTATCATCGCTTTGTGAGCGTAATTTTCATTCAAATAAACCTTCGTTGGCTCTATTTGATATGTATCGTTTAGGCTTATTGTGTGCTATACATCTTGATTCAAAAAAACAAAAAAAGTTATTCTGACTATAGAAAGAAAATTATACATTATATAACAGTGAATGCAGTATGAGAATTTTATTGGTAGTTTGTTTGACTCTATTTTCCTTTGGCATCTCTGCCCAAATGGTAAAAACAGGAATAGAGGTATTAAAAGACCGCAATTTTGACGTCTTGCAAGGTAAAAGAGTAGGTTTGATTACCAATTCTACAGGAGTAGATAGAGATTTGGTGTCTACGGTTGATATTTTGCATACTGCGAACAATGTGAAACTGGTAGCCTTATATGCACCAGAACATGGTGTGCGTGGCGATGTGGCTGCAGGCGAAAAGGTGTCGAATGTAGTTGATGCCAAAACAGGTATCAAGGTGTATTCCTTGTATGGTAGCACACGCAAACCAACGCAAGAAATGTTGAAAGGAATAGATGCTCTTGTGTATGATATTCAAGATATTGGCTGTCGTTCATATACTTTTATTAGTACGATGGGTCTGGCTATGCAAGCTGCTGCTGAAAAGAAAATACCCATCTATATATTGGATAGACCAAATCCGCTAGGAGGACTAAAAGTAGAAGGAAATTTAGCAGAAGATGTTTTTATTTCTTTTGTTAGTCAATTTAAAATACCCTATATCTATGGACTTACAGTAGGCGAACTTGCTTATATGCTCAATGAGGAGAATATGCTTGGCACAAAATGTGATTTACACATTATACCCATGCAAGGGTGGAAACGCAGTATGCGTTTTTATGACACAGGCTTACCGTGGGTGTTGACATCTCCGCATATTCCGTATATGCAGTCGGCTGAATATTATCCATCTACGGGTATTTTAGGAGAACTCGGAGTTATGTCTATTGGGGTAGGTTATACCATTCCTTTTCAGACGTATGCCCACGAAATGTTTGATGCTGAGAAAGTAGCGAACGCCTTAAATGCTTTGCAATTAGCAGGTGTTACATTTCGCCCTATACATTATAAACCTTATTATGGATATGGAAAGGATAAAAATCTGAATGGGGTACAATTATTCTTCACAGATTACTCTTTAGCAAGATTGTCTGAGACTCAGTTTTACATGATGCAAGTAGTAAAGCAATTATACCCTGATTTTGGTATATTTACGACAGAAAATGCAAGTCGCTGGAATATGTTTGATAAAGTATGCGGTACCGATTATATTCGGAAACAACTTATAGAGAATGTTTATTCTTTCGATAAAATCAAGCATTATTGGAGAAAAGATGAAGCTAACTTTAAAGCACTATCTTCTAAATATTGGTTATACAACAATTAATAAACAATGGAATTTTTATACACCCATAACTTAATCGGTCTTATTATAGGCATATCTACTTTTTTAATTATTGGTTTGTTTCACCCAATAGTGATAAAGTGTGAGTATTATTTTGGTACGCGCTGTTGGTGGGCATTTCTCGTAGTAGGAATTATCGCTTTAGTAGCTTCTGTATTGCTGCACAACTTGTTATACTCTTCCTTGTTAGCCGTTTTTTCATTTTCGTCTTTTTGGAGTATTCTTGAGATATTTGAACAAAAAAAACGTGTTGAAAAGGGGTGGTTTCCCAACAATCCAACACGTAAATAAGATAAAATATGTAGAAAAGAAAGTAGTTAAATAGCTGTCTATTTATTTACTTTGCCATCTTTCGATACAGAAGTAAGGTTTGGTAATATTGGTTCTACTTTTAGTTTGTTTTCGATATTGCTTGTCATTTTACAGCTTCCATTTAAGGTGGCTTCTTGTTCAATGATGATAGTTTTAGTCGTTACTTCGCCTTCAATTTTTCCTGTAGATTTTATTGTCAAAAGGTTTTCTGATATAATTTGACCTGTTACAGAACCCATTACATCTACATTTACAGCCGTAATTGTGCCCTTAAATTCTCCTTTGGTGCCAATGATGATTTTTCCTTTACAGATAATCGTTCCTTCTACACTTCCGTCAATACGAACATCTCCTTCTGAGCGAATTTCACCTTTGATAAATGTTCCAGCAGCAATGGTGTTGTGCGAGATACTTACATTGATTTCTTCTTGTTTTGCCATGATTCTATTAGGTTATTAAAATGCATTTATAAAAAAAACCCCAATTTTAGTTGGGGTTTTTGAGCCGGCAGAGGGATTCGAACCCACGACCCCGAGATTACAAATCACGTGCTCTGGCCAACTGAGCTATGCTGGCAAGTGGGTAAGCGACCTACATCGCATCGCTCAACTAACTACCCTTGCTGTCGTCAAACCCTGGGGGATTCGGAAGGAGCTGATCGTATAGGACTTACCCGTCACAAAAGTAATGCTTTTTGCTTAATTGCCAAAAAAAGAAGGCTGAAAAAACCGTTAATACTGCATTTTTTTATTTTTACAGAGTTATATTAGCATATTTTTAGTCTTTCTACCTCTCTTTTTATCCTAAATAGTTGTACCTTTGTCAATAGAAAAAATGACACATTCCTATATGAAAGAAACCAATTCAAAGATTACGCTCGTGCAGTCTGCCATGTATTATGGCATTTTTTTAGGAACTTTTTTGTTAGTGCGGTTCGTAGTTGCGATTTATGCTGTAGATGCCATATTTCTTAGTTTGTTGTTGTTGTTACTCACGGCCTTTATTCCTTTTGTTGCTTATATTTTAGCAATACAGTATAAAAAATCATTGCCAAATCAGGATGTTTCTTATTATCAAGTATATATATATACATTTTTCTTATTTGTCTTTGCTAGCTTGATTGTATCCATTGCCCAATACGTATTTTATCAATTCATCAGTCCCGATTTTTTACTCCATCAGTATCAATTATTATTGGATAAATCAGAACTTGTGATGACGGAGATTCCACAAATGGGGACATTTTTTGAAGATTTTAAAAAACAAGGTGTACCTACAGCCATAGCCGTTTCTAGTCAAAATGTCTGGATATATTCATTTTTCGGTATGATGATTGGGTTAGTTCTTGGATTTATTGTACGAACAAAACAAAAACCACAAGCATAATGGATGTATCTGTAGTAGTTCCTTTATATAATGAAGAGGAGTCTTTGCCTGAACTTTTTTCGTGGATTCAACGGACAATGGATACTCATTCCTTTAGTTTTGAAGTTATTTTCATTTCAGACGGGAGTACCGATAGTTCGTGGAAAGTTATTGAGGACTTAGTTGCGAAAAATTCGATGGTAAAAGGTATAAAATTTCGCCGAAATTATGGCAAATCGCCTGCATTGTATTGTGGATTTAAAGAAGCACAAGGAGATGTAGTCGTAACCATGGATGCTGATTTACAGGATAGTCCAGAAGAAATACCCTCTTTGTATAATATGATTATGAAAGAGGGATACGATTTAGTGTCGGGTTGGAAAAAGAAGCGATACGATCCTGTGTTTACTAAAAACTTACCGAGTAAATTATTCAATGCTACTGCTCGCAAAATATCGGGTATTCAATTACATGATTTTAACTGCGGACTGAAAGCGTATAAAAGGGAAGTGGTGAAAAATATTGAAGTGTATGGAGAGATGCACCGTTATATTCCCTTTTTAGCCAAAAATGCAGGTTTTTCTAATATTGGAGAGAAAGTGGTGAGCCACCAGGCACGTAAATATGGTACAAGTAAATTTGGATTTGCTCGTTTCATTAATGGGTATTTAGATTTATTGTCATTGTGGTTTATCTCTAAGTTTGGAGTGAAGCCTATGCACTTTTTTGGTGTAGCGGGTAGTATTATGTTTTTGTTGGGCTTTTTGTCGGTAATAACAGTTGGATTTCATAAATTATGGGCAATTCTACAAGGCGTAAGGGCCCCTTTAATAACAGATAGTCCGTATTTTTACCTTGCCATGTTGGCAATGGTATTGGGAACACAGTTCTTTGTAACAGGTTTTTTGGGCGAATTAATCTCCCGCAATGCATCTGAACGCAATAATTATCATATCGAAAAAAATATTTAATCTTCAATTTACTTTATTATGGATATTCTATTACAAATACTTACCTACACAGTGCCTTCGTTGCTGGTGTTGGTAGTGGCTTATTTCACCTTACATTTAGTCTTTAAAAACGAGGAGAAAAGACGTCGATACGAATTGTTTAAAGCCAATGTGTCGCTGGTAACGCCTGTTAGATTAACTGCATACGAACGATTGGTGTTGTTTCTTGAGCGTATTAGTCCAGACTCATTAATGATACGTGTACAGGATAGCTCTTTAACGGCAGGTCAATTTCACTCTTTTTTACTTGCTACGGTACGATCCGAATATGAGCACAATTTGTCGCAACAAGTGTATGTGAGCAGAGAAGCTTGGACGCTTGTGAAAAATGCCAAAGAGAGTATGATTCAATTAATCAACACTTCTTCATCGAGAGTACCACCTCAAGTTCCATCTTTAGAATTGGCAAAAGTAATACTTGAAACGTATCAATCTACGGATTCAGATACGCCCACGGTTTTTGCCATTAATTTTATCAAAGGAGAGGTGAAACAATATTTTGGATAATCAGTTTTCCAATATAATATTTTGATTATGAATATATTAGAACGTTCAAAACAACGCTATTCAGTAAGAAAATATACCACTCAAGCAGTAGAAAAAGAAAAAATTGAATACCTACTAGAGTGTGCTCGATGGGCACCGTCAGCCGTTAATTTTCAGCCTTGGAAATTAATTGTGGTAGAAAGCGAGACGAGTAAAGCCAATTTGCAGCAATGTTATGACAGAGACTGGTTTAAACAAGCACCCGTATATATTGTCGTTTGTGCGAATTTAGAACAATCGTGGAAACGCAAATGCGATAATAAAGACCATGCTTATATTGATGCTGCTATTGCGGTAGAACATATTGTGATGGCTGTTTCAGAAGTTGGATTAGGTACCTGTTGGGTATGTAATTTTGACCCATCCTTGTGTACTACCTTGCTGAATTTACCCGAAGGAATCGAGCCTGTAGCCCTTTTGCCCATCGGTTATCCCAATGACAGCATCGGAGAAAAGAAACGCAAGTCAATGAGTGAAATAGTAGAATGGAAATAATTCTATCAAGTATGAAAAAAAGTGTCTTTAGTCTTCTTTTACTTTTGTTGTCTATTCTTCTATATTCCTGTGTGGAAAAAGAATGCTTAGCATCAAAAGAAGTTCTTGTGGGTGTTGCGTTTGTGCAAGATGCTACTGGCGAATTGTTTACCTTGGATAGCATCACTGTGCAAGCACAAGGATTGGAGGGCGTTTTATATGACAATGAAAAAAACGTATCTACCATTTATTTGCCTTTGAAGGCGGTGGATAATGCTACTACATACACACTTTTGTTAAATGATACTCCGACAGTATTTACTATACAGCACCAAAATACGCCTCAATTGCTAAGCATGGAATGTGGCTCAGTCGTTTTTCATTACATTGACACAGCAAGTTTGGTAGGAGAGAGTTCCATTTCAGTTGACATAATACATCCGAATGTTGAAAATAAAAAAAATGAAATACACCTTCGTATCCGTTTGTAGTATGTTGCTATGTGCGTCTTCGCTTTTTGCACAAGATGCAAAACCGATAAAGAAGTCGACAGAGTCTATTTATACAGGTACATACGTGGGATATAACCTTTTACCTACCTTGAATAGTTTATCTTCTTCCTCTATATCGGCGATGGAATTTTCGGTGGATGTAGGTCTTAAACAAAAATATTTTCCAGTCGTAGAATTTGGTTTAGAAAATAGAAAAGAAGAAAATAGCTATTACTATTACCGTTCGAATGGAGTTTATGGGAAATTCGGGGTGAACTATAATTTCTTAAAAGCAACAAAGAAAACACCTCATAATTTGTTTTATATAGGTGGAAGATATGCTTTAGGAAGTGCACAATATGCATTAACAACTACTCAATTAGGTACAAATTATTGGAATGAAACAGGAGCTATTTCTATGCCATCAACACATTCATTGTCTGCGTGGGGAGAAATAGTAGTAGGAGTACGAGCAGAGATGTTTCCTTCGTTTTTATTAGGTGCTAATGTGCGGTATGCTTTTTCTCCACATTTTTACTCAAAAGATAGCACGTATCCAACTTATTTACCAGGTTATGGAGAATTTGTCCCCAATAAGTGGTTATTTGCTTATTCTATAACATATAAATTACCATTTTGATGTTTTTATGTTTGTGGAAAATGATTATTCTTGTAACTTTGCATTCTTTTTAGATATTAATTCAAATTTTATAATACATGTCTAGTACTACATTAGTAAATAAAGCTGCAGACAATATACGTATTTTATCAGCGTCAATGGTAGAAAAAGCAAAATCTGGTCATCCAGGTGGAGCAATGGGTGGGGCTGATTTTATCAATATATTATATTCAGAGTTTTTAGTATTTGACCCTAAAAATCCTAGATGGGAAAATAGAGATAGATTCTTTTTAGATCCAGGACACATGTCGCCAATGTTGTATGCAGTATTGTCATTAATGGGTAACTACTCAAT
>JAGNUZ010000112.1 GCA_017986765.1 Paludibacteraceae bacterium
GCTGTTGGTTGTGCTTACGTATGGCATGGAAACAGGTTTTTTTCGTTTTGCGAATAAGCAAGATACGGAAGAAGATGCAAACAAAGTATATTCTACCACTTTAATTAGTATCCTAGCTACCTCTGTTTTGTTTCTTGTTGGGATTATATTTTTTTCGGGGAATATAGCTAGTTCGATGGGGTATGCAGGGTATCCCGAATTTATTGTGATGCTTGCTATTGTAGTGGCAATGGATGCCATAGGGTCTATTCCGTTTGCTTACTTGCGCTACAAGAAAAAACCCTTGCTCTTTGCCTCGCTAAAATTGTTAATGATTTTCTCCAATATCTTTTTCAACCTTTTCTTTTTGTTGGCATGTCCGTATATCCACACACATGCTCCAGAATGGATAGCTTGGTTTTACAATCCGCATTATGGGGTTGGGTATGTTTTTATCGCCAATTTGCTTTCAACAACCATCGTTACACTTGCCCTTATACCTTATATGTTGATAGGGAAGTTTCGTTTTGATGGAGCTTTACTAAAAAAAATGCTGGCATATTCCTTGCCTTTATTGGCACTTGGCGTAGTGGGTATTATGAATCAAACGGTGGATAAAATTATATTTCCGTGGTTGTTTGAAGATAAGCTAGAAGCAAATACTCAACTGGGTATTTATGGAGCGTGCTTTAAGGTTGCCATGGTGATGATGATGTTTACACAAGCCTTTCGTTTTGCATATGAACCTTTTGTATTCGCTAAAAATAAAGACAACGACAGTAAATCATCGTATGCCGAGGTGATGAAATTTTATGTTATAGTGTCCCTCTTTATTTTCTTGGGTATGATATTCTATTTAGATGCACTAAAATGGGTTATCAGCGAAGCGTATTGGGAAGGATTGGTTGTAGTGCCTGTGGTATTGATTTCATATCTATTTCAGGGCGTTTATTTTAACCTCTCTTTGTGGTATAAATTGACAGATAGAACGCATTATGGAGCTTATTTCTCTAGTATTGGGCTTGTGTTAAATACGACTCTAATTATTATTTTCGTCCCTATTTATGGGTATATTGCAGCAGCTTGGGCATCTTTATTTTCCTATTTGCTGATTATGATACTTTCGTATGTATTCGGACAAAAATATATGCCGATAGAATATGATTTGAAATCAATGGCGAAATATTTTGCTATTGCTATGGTGTTGTATGCCACGTCTTTCTATATGCCAGATATGGGCTGGTTTAATTATGTTGTGCGTACTGTTTTATTGGCTATTTTTGTTTTTTATACCATCAAGAAAGACGTCACCTTATCATCCATACCTTACATCAATAAGCTAATAGCTAAAAAGTAATAAAAAAGTTTGCATTTTCTGTGTTTAATCATATCTTTGCATCTTTGTAACTGAAATGTAATATCAAATACAGTCTTTATAAATTTTTGATTTTTTTACTTTCTACTATTCTCTTGTTTAACCTTAACAATTCATTGTAATATGAAAAGAATTTTTTTCTTCGTACTTATTAGTATTATGTCTAGTGCATATGCTGCTACATTAGTTACTCCAGAAACTCTTGCCAAACGCGAAAAACGCAAATTTCTTACCGTAAAAGAATGGAATACCGATGCCAAAGGTAAAACCAGTTGGTTGGATCATCTTACTGTGTATGATGATGAGGGACGCAAAGTGGAAGAAATTGAATATGCCAATTATGGGCAAAAAAGTAGGGTTACGTCTCAATATGATAATGTAACGGGGAAAGTAGTTCGCGAAATAGAGTATGACTATAAAAATAAACCAATCCGTATTCGTAAATATGAATACAATAATGATGGTTCAAAGAAAAAACAGTATAACTATTTGCCAAATGGTAAATTGTTTTCGGTAAAAGGATATGAATATATCTTTACGGATTAAGCCTGATTTATATGAATAGAGAAGAATTTTCAAAGTTAGCTGTTTTGAGAGAAATGACTCCAATTTCGCTCTCGGACATGAAAGCCGTAAAGTTGATGAATCGTGTTGATACGAAATACGTAGCGACTATGGATTCATTGATGGCAATTTTGCAACAAGCTAGCCACGATTATCTTATTCAAGTATTTGAAGATAAGACCATTAGTAGTTATGATACCGTTTATTTTGATACACATGATTTAGAAATGTATCACCGTCATCACAATAGGGTATTGGCACGCAAGAAAGTGCGTATGCGTAATTATTTAGATACGGGAGATTGTTTTTTTGAGATAAAACACAAAAGCAATAAAGGACGCGTAAATAAAAAACGTGTCAGACTTCCCGTTGCTAGTTTTGATGTAATGACCTTGAATGAAGATGCTATTGATTTTTTGCAAAAACAAACTATCTATCAAGGAATTGATTTATTGCCACAAGTACGTACTCGTTTCGATCGCATTACACTGGTGAATAAGGCTAGAACAGAGCGATTGACAATTGATATTAATTTAAAATTTAACAATCTTCAGACTCAATTATCCTCCGAATTTAACGATATAGTCATTATCGAATTAAAACAAGATAGCTCTAGTGCTTCTATGATGAAATCCATTTTGATGGATTTGCGGATTAAGCCACAGCGTATTAGTAAATATTGCTTAGGTATAGTGCTTACAAATCCTTCTGCCAAGTACAACTGGTTCAAAAAGAAATTAATGTATATAAATAAAATTAGACAACAACAAAATCAACCATTATGCCAGATTTAACAACGTTTGACCCCAGCATTGCTGCGGAATTTGGAGGATCATCCTCTAGCCTTGATTTTTTAGGAGTAGCCTTAGTAGATGGAACAAGTTTGCTTCATTTGCTTTTGCGTTTTGGATTCAATATGTTAGTATGTTGGATTTTAATTCAGTATTTCTATTATAAAAAGAGTCAACGTCGCGATTATTATGTAACATTTATCATGTTCAGTACCACGATGTTTTTGTTAATATTCTTAATGAAGAATGTTGATTTGCATATTGGATTAACCTTAGGATTATTTGCCATCTTTGGTATGATGCGTTACAGAACAGAAACGGTTCCCATTCGCGAAATGACGTATTTATTTGTAATCACAGGGATTTCTGTTATCAATGGTTTGGCGATGACTGTAAGTTACGCTGAGTTAGTCGTTACAAATTCGTTATTTATTATTTTAGCATATGTGATTGAAAATCAAAAGGTATTGAAGCATACATCGTCTAAATTAGTATTGTACGAAAAAATTGAATTAATTGTGCCCGAAAGAAGAGAAGAGCTACTTATTGATTTAGAAAAAAGAACAGGGTTGAAGATTGAACGTTTAGAAGTAGGACACATTGATTTTTTACGAGATGTTGCATTTGTTAAAATTTATTATGTATTAGCTGCTGGCGAGTCGAATAGTATTGACTCTATTGCCAAAGTAAATCAATATGGTGGATAAAAAAATAGTAAAATTTCTTAGTGTACTTAGCATATTTATCTTGTTTAGTTGTATACTACAGGCTCAGCAGATAATACGTTTGGAGACAAACGATTCGGATGTAGGTATGCGTTTTTCTGCAGAAGTAACTAAGAAGCTTAGTCGCAATTGGTCTGGATCTTGGGAAGAGGAGTTTCGCCTGCGAGATAATATTAGTGCGATGGACCGTTTGTATTCGGGTCTTTCCGTCTCTTATGATGTGTCGCCTTATTTTTCAACAAGTCTAGCGTATCAACATCAATTGATTAACCATGAAGGAAAACCGAGCACAGATTATCAAGAATATTGGGATTTTCGTCATAAGGGTGTGTTGAGTGGATCATTCACTTATCCAATAGGACAGTTTGAATTGAGTCTTCGCCAACGATTTGATATGACATTGCGTACTGATTCTATCAACCCAGAGGAAGCGAATAATCCTAAACTAGAAGCACGTACACGTGCAGAATTACAATATAGTTTTTGGGCTACTCCGCTTAAACCTTATGCGTCTGTTGAGATGTTTAATCCATTAAACAATGTAGCGTATACCCAAGATGAGTGGTTAACGTCTATGCGTTATACAGCTGGGTTAACGTATCGCTTAGATGCTCGTACTAGAGTGGAACTATACTATTTCTTTGAAAATGAGAATAAACAAGATGTAAATATTGGACGGAATAATCCAAATAAAGTAACAATAACTACAGAAAAAGAGCAAAAACATGTAATTGGCTTTGCTTATAAGTACAAGTTCTAGGAAGTTTTATTTTTGAAAATTTCTTGTAGTTTAATTAATTCATTTCGCAATTGTGCAGCCTCTAAGAAGTCCATCTTTTTAGAGGCTTCTTGCATCTGCTTCTTTGTTCTGTCGATGGCTCTTTGTAATTGCGTTTTATTCATAAATTCGACTACGGGGTCTGCTGCCATCGAAATTTCATTTTGTAAATACGCATAGTTCTTTGCTTGATCACCTAAGGATTCGGTTTTCATTGTTGCATGCATGGATTGCAAAATGGCTGTTGGTGTAATATTGTGTTCTTCGTTGTATGCGAGTTGTTTTTCTCGTCTTCGGTTGGTTTCCTCTATTGTTTTACGCATACTTTCAGTGATTTTGTCCGCATACATAATAACTTTCCCGTTGAGGTTACGTGCAGCCCGACCTGCTGTTTGTGTGAGTGAGCGGTGCGAGCGTAAAAACCCCTCTTTATCAGCATCTAATATGGCTACCAGCGATACTTGTGGCAAATCTAATCCCTCTCTTAACAAGTTTACACCTATTAATACATCGAAAACCCCAGCTCGTAAGTTATCTAGAATTTCTATTCGGTCTAATGTTTCAACATCAGAGTGAATGTAGGTGCATTTTACCCCAGCACGTTGCATATATACGTGCAATTCTTCCGCCATTCGTTTGGTAAGCGTTGTAATCAATATGCGATCTCCTTTTTCGACCCGTACGGTTATTTCTTCCAACAAATCATCTATTTGATTGAGACTTGGACGCACCTCAATGATAGGATCCAACAAGCCAGTGGGGCGTATTACTTGCTCTACAATAATGCCCTTGGAACGCTCCAATTCGTAATCAGCAGGAGTAGCACTCACATAGATTGTTTGTTGGGTATGCTGGTTAAATTCTTCAAAAGTAAGCGGTCTATTGTCCATCGCTGCAGGTAAGCGGAAACCATATTCCACTAAGTTTTTTTTGCGAGCAGCATCTCCACCATACATTGCTTTTATTTGAGGGAGTGTTACGTGACTTTCGTCTATAACCATTAAAAAGTCTTTTGGAAAGAAATCTAACAGACAAAACGGAGGAGAACCAGGTTCTCTACCATCAAAATAACGAGAATAATTTTCGATG
>JAGNUZ010000113.1 GCA_017986765.1 Paludibacteraceae bacterium
ATGAATACAAAAGAAGATATAGTGAATGATGGGTTTGGGTATATTGCTCGCCCTATGGATCAATTATACAATATATCTATCTTCTTTCAAGATTTTGTGCCTCGTTTTCCTCAATATAGGGTGCACTTGTTGTTTAATTGGTCGCAAGGTTTTCCCCTTAATTCAGCCAGAGGGCAACGTTTTTTTAGCAAAGCACGCATGCCTGATTACCGTCGAGTAGATATTGGTGCATCGCGTATATTTGACAAAAAAGAGGATGCCTGGATGATAAAAGGAGTATTTAAGTCGATAGAGCGTATGCAAATTGCGGTAGAAGTATTAAATTTGTTCGGTTTTTACAACGTGAACTCATATTATTGGGTTTCGGATGTGTTTAACCAACAACATGCAGTACCTAATTACCTTACAGGAACACAATTGAATATTAAGTTGCAAATAGATTTTTAATGTATTAAATACCAGTTAATTATGTATAATATAGTTTTTTTTCTTATCGTTTTGTTTATTGTGGCAGATTATGTGTTAGAACGTGTATTGGCTTGGCTCAATGCTAAACAAATTGGAATTCCGATTCCTGCTGTTTTAGCGGGTGTTTACGACAATGACAAATACATCAAACAACAAAAATATTCGTTTGTAAATAATAAATTCGGCATTTATACCAGTAGTTTTAATGTGCTGCTATTGCTTATTATGTTCATTTTGGGGCTGTTTGGATTTATAGACGAGGCGTTACGTGTGTATATTGACAATGATATTCTACTCACTTTGGCATTTTTTGGTGTTTTGTTTTTAGCTAATGATGTGCTAAATTTTCCTTTTGATTATTACCAAACATTTGTGATTGAAGAAAAGTTTGAGTTCAATAAAATGACTAAAAAGCTCTTTTTTGTGGATAAAATAAAAGGTATTTTCTTAGCAGTGCTCATGGGTGGAGTCGTGTTATCTGTTATTACACTTATTTACCAATGGTTGCCAGATTTTTTTTGGTTATTAGCATGGGCTGTTCTTGCTTTTTTGAGCATATTTTTGATGATGTTTTATTCTGAATGGATTGTGCCTCTTTTTAATAAACAAACACCTTTGGAAGAAGGCGAATTGCGTACAAAAATCGAAGAGTTTTCGCAGAAAGCGGATTTTGACTTGGTGAATGTGTATGTGATAGACGGTTCTAAACGCAGTACCAAAGCCAATGCTTATTTTAGTGGATTGGGGGCTAAAAAACGCATTGTGTTGTACGATACATTGATACAAGAGTTGACTCCTGATGAAATAGTTGCCGTATTGGCTCACGAAATAGGCCATTATAAAAAGAAACATACGATGATGATGTTGGCTGTTTCCTTGTTTAATTCGGCTGTGATGTTTGCCGTATTGGGTTGGTTTTTAGGCAATCCGCTTATCGCAACAGCCTTGGGAAGCAGCGAGTCATCCTTCCATCTAGGATTGTTGGCATTCGGTATATTGTATTCTCCCGTTTCTACGGTTTTGAGTATGGGTGTTAATGTGCTTTCTCGTAAAAATGAATACGAGGCTGATGCTTATGCTGCTCAGTTTGGATTAGCAGAACACTTAATCATTGCATTGAAAAAATTATCTGCAAAATCCTTGTCAAATTTACAACCACATACAGCCTATGTTTTTGTACATTATTCGCATCCTACTTTGTTGCAACGTATTAATGCTTTAACGAATAACACACATGTTTCGTAAAATAACGGTGGATATTATGACCATTGGCGACGAATTGCTGATTGGTCAAATTGTGGATACGAATTCGGCTTACATAGCAAAAGAAGTAACCAAACATGGTTTTTCTGTTGAGCACATTCATTCTATTGCTGATAGAAAAGAGGATATAATATCTGCGATACAACATTCGTTTGAACGTGTGGATATACTTATTTTAACAGGAGGTTTAGGACCTACAAAGGACGATATTACTAAAAAAGTATTGTGTGAATATTTTGATACAGAATTGGTGTTTAGTCAAGATGTACACAACGATGTGCAAGAGATTTTGTCATATCGACCCAATGCCATGAATGGCTTAAATCAACAACAAGCCTACGTGCCAAAATTATGTACTGTTGTACGGAATAAAGTGGGTACAGCTCCCATTATGTGGTTTGAAAAAGATAATAAGATACTGGTTTCCATGCCGGGTGTGCCAAATGAGATGAAATGGGCTATGGAGCATAAAATTGTAGATAAATTAAAAAAATATTTCGATCTTCCTGCTATTTTGCATCAGCATGTAGTGGTGTACGGTTACTCTGAATCAGTATTAGCTGAAACATTGGAGGATTGGGAAGACAACTTGCCAGAATTTTTCTCTTTGGCATATTTACCTAGTATTTCGCACGTTAAGTTACGCATTAGTGGCGTGGCAGATAATGCTCCTTTATTACGTAATGTGTTAAACGAACAAGTTGCTCTTTTGCAAAATATCTTAGGCGATGCAATCCTTTCCTTAGAAGATAAGCCTATTGAACAATTATTGGCAACATGGTTACTTGATAAAAAGCTCACCGTATCGACAGCCGAAAGCTGTACAGGTGGTAATATAGCACGATTAATTACTTCTGTATCGGGCAGTTCTCGTTATTTTAAAGGGGGATTTGTTGCGTATGCCAACGATATCAAAGAGCAAGTGTTGGGTGTGTTTCCACAAACGATAGAGCAGTATGGGGCTGTCAGTCAGCAAGTTGTTGAGCAAATGGCATTGGGCGCAATGAAACTAAGCAAGAGCGATATTGCTATTGCTACCTCAGGTATTGCAGGGCCCGATGGTGGTACGGCTGAAAAACCCGTTGGTACAGTGTGGATTGCAGTTTGTAATAAATACACAGTGCAGAGCAAGTGCTTCGCTTTTGGCAATATTCGAGATCGTGTGATCGAAAGAGCTTCGTATGCAGCCATGGTAATGGTGAAAGGACTTACAGGATATACGTCTCCAGAATAGTTAACTTTTCTCCTTTTGCAGGAATAAATTCTACTTTTTTGATATTGGCAGGGAGTAGTATAGTGTCTCCTTTTTTTACCGCAATAGATGAGTTTTGCGTCTGTAAAGTGTAATTGCCTTCTATGCTCATGTACACAACAAACGAATCCACAAAATCATACGCATACTGCGTAGGCTTATTAATGGAAAGCAAGTTGGTTGTGAAATATGGACAAGAAACTAATGTTTGTCTCGATTCTGTCTCAGAAAAATGAACTTGCGTTTTTTCTATATCTTGCAATACAGTACAAGCTAAAGCTTCTTCCGTGTGTAGTTCTCGGGTATTTCCGTGTTTATCTTTCCGATTGTAATCATGTATCCGGTATGTAATATCCGATGATTGTTGAATTTCAGCCACCACAGTTCCTTTACCCAAAGCGTGGATTATCCCTTCGGTTATGTGAAATACGTCTCCTTTTTCTGCTTTGTGAAAATGCAATAAATCTTCAATAGACTCATTTTCGATAGCATTTTTCAGCATGTCGAAATTGACGTTTTCTTTTAGTCCTGCAATGATTTTGGCATCAGCGTCTGCTTCTACCACGTACCACATTTCAGTTTTTCCATCGCACTGATGTTTTTCTTGAGCCATTTCATTGCCAGGGTGTACTTGCACTGATAGATTTTCACAAGCATCTAAATATTTAAAAAGGAGTGGGAAAGAATTTTCAAAACGATTATATATCTTCGTTCCTACAAGTTCTTCTTTGTACGTTGCGATTAATACATTGAGCGTTTTTCCTGCTAATGCTCCTTCTTTCACAATTGATTCGTTGTTTGGCAAACCTGATAATTCCCAGCTTTCGCCAATCAAGTCACCATCAAATCGTTTACCTAATGAAGTTGCTAGATTTTTCCCTCCCCATATTCTTTCGTGGAAAATGGCTTCAAATATAAGTGGATATAGTTTCATCTCGTAGGTGTTTTTGCAAATATACTAAATGTTTACATATTGCAAGAAATATAACACACTTTCAACCGAAGAAAGAGTGTTTTTACTATTTGCTGTTTCTACTACCCATGTATTGGGTTCTGTAATAGAAATTGTGATAGGAGCATTCTCATCTACAGTGTATCCAATGCGATTGAGTGCACGTGTTGTCCAATATACGAGGTAGGCATCTCCTTTTATGCAAATTGACTTGTCGCTAGCATAATGCATGTTGAAATTTCCCGTGTAGCGGTTGAAATAATAAAAAGAAGAACTGAAATTTTCTTCCACAATATTGGAAAGAACCAAATCTTCTGGTATGCCAATATGGATGTTTTGATCGTTCATTAACCACAATTTATCTGCAGTTTGTAGTGCCAAATCTAATTCATGCGTAGAGAGCAAAATGGTTTTCTCTGTATTTTTAGCTAATTGCTGCAATAGTATCATTATTTCCATTCTATTGGGTACATCCAAGTGAGCAGAAGGTTCATCCAAAAAAATAATTGGCGTATCTTGTGTTAGTGCTTTGGCTATCATTACCCGTTGCTTTTCGCCGTCAGAAAGCTTCGTATATAAGTCGTCTTTTTTGTGTTCCAAATGCACAGAGGCTATTGACTGTCCAACAATTCCCTCGTCTTTTTCTGTCAGATTTCCTAACCAATTAGTGTATGGATGTCGTCCTAAAGCAACAATTTGAGAAACCGTGAGTGAATCCGTATGTACTTTATCTGTTAAAACAACGCTTATTAATTGTGCTTTTTCGTGGTAACTAAGTTTCTGAATTGCTTTTCCGTTAATCGTAATCGTACCCGAAAGAGCGTCTTGCAAACCACAAAGTGTACGAATGAGTGTTGATTTCCCGCATCCATTTTTCCCAATCAAACAAATTACTTCGCCCTTATACAAATCAACATTCAGCTTGTCAAGCAGTTTTCTATGCTTGTAGCCGATACATAAATCTTTCGTGGATAATATGGTTGGTTTTATAGAAGACATTTTCTTTATGAATACAGATTTTTATTTTTAAAAATAATCCAAATGATAATGGGTGCTCCAATAATGGCACTCACAGAATTGACTGGCAAAGTGTAATCACTTCCAGGCATCTGAGAGGCAATATCGCATATTAACAATAAAATAGCACCGCCTAAAATGCTGGCAGGAAGTATAATTTTATGATCAGACGTTTTGAAAATTCCTCGTACAATATGTGGCACTGCTAGGCCAATAAAGGCAATAGGACCAGTAAATGCAGTAGCTGCTCCTGCAAGTAAGCACGTTACAAAGATAATAATAAAGCGTAATTTAAAAACGGATACACCTACGCTACGAG
>JAGNUZ010000114.1 GCA_017986765.1 Paludibacteraceae bacterium
TTTGCACCAAACTGTATATATGTCGGTATAGACTTGCTCTGTCGAATAACTTATCTGGTGAGCTGTTGCAAAAATGCAATTCGTAATTTCTGCCTATTTGTGTTTTAAATAAAGGAGAAGATGTCCAGCCTCTGTCGATAGCAAAGCGAGAAAATTCAATGAGATTATCAATATTTTCTTTATCCACCACCATGCGTAAGTTAATTGGCATATTTGCTCCCAAACAAGCATCTACCCCTTCAACAATGGTGTCAAATGTTCCTTGTTTTCCTTTTAAATAGCGTCTGTTATCGTGCGTGTCTTTCGTGCCATCTATGGTAACTTGAATTTCCCGAATACGTCCTTTTTTGAGGATGTCGAGATAAGGTATTAATGTGTATCCATTGGTTACAAAAGCTAAGTCAAGTGCAGCTTCGTTGGATTTTTCAACCATGTAGCTGATGAGTTCTTTCTGTTTATCAGAAGGCAGCAGAGGTTCGCCTCCAAATACTGTAATGTATGTTTTTTTTCCTGCAAATTGTGTTTTTACATAGTCGAAAAACGCATCAATAATTTCCGTCGTCAAGGCTTGTTGGATGGGATTGTATCCTTCTTGGTAGCAATATGAACAAGCAAAATTACACGAGTAATTGGGTACAAAAAACAGTTGTGTTTCGTCCTCTTCGCGTTTATCTATAAAATCAAGGTATGACATTTTATAAGCACGATTTTCGACTTGTTCGTCCACGATATATTTTTTGGCGGCAAAATCTCCCTGAGGATCAAGTTTGTTTTGCAATAAATTTACTTCATTACTGGTGATAATATCCGCAGATTTGTGCAACGGGTTGACTATGAAAAATTCTTCTGAATCTGCAATGGGAACAATTATATTGTGTTTGGATTGAATCATGTTGCGTAGGATGTTGTATGGGGTTAGTTAAAAAAAGATTATCGGGGAGTTGAATCCCCGATAATGCTGCTTTACATTGAGCCTTAGTCGTGACAACCAGCTACAATGCTCGAAACTTTAGCACAACATTGTGCTTGTTTCGATGAGTTGCTGTTACATGCACAGCTTTTCTTCACTAAACTTCTCATAAAAAATTGTGTATTAAATTAAGTAAAAGTGAAACATCCATTTTATTGGATTTTATCGTTAGGTTTATTCCCTGTTATTGTCCAGCTCGCCACTTCGGCTTTTCCTTTGCTATATGGCATCGATTCTTCTAGGATGTTTATATCAATGAATCCCACATTTTCTAAAGTTGATAAATATTCTGCACGGGTTACAGAGCCTGCCCAACATTCAGCTACTGCTTGCGGGTCGTTTCTGTATTCAGGTGCAATTTCGTGCGTAGCATAAATATCGCTTACTACGAAGCGTCCGTTAGGTTTGAGTATGCGAAATACTTCTTCCCATACTTTTTGTTTGTTAGGAGCATGGTTGATGGTACAGTTAGAAATGACGACATTCACACTATTATCCTCTAAGGGTAATATTTCCAAGGTAGATTGTAAAATGCGTGCATTATTCACCCCAAATTTTGCAATCGTACTAGTTGCTTTTGCAATCATACCTTCCGATATATCGATGCCGTATACATATCCATTTTCACCAACTTCTTCCGCTAGTCGTATGACATCGTTTCCTCTTCCGCTACCAAGGTCAATACAAATTTCGTCAAGTTGTGGTTTGGCAAAATTAATAGCACCTCCGCACGACAAGCAACAAGTTGATTCGCTTAGCGAAGAATAGCGCTCATTGATAGCATTTGTTATCATATTTCGATATAGATTTGAGTAAATAACACTGCAAAAATACAACAATTATTTTATATTACAATAGTATCACCTCTAATTATTTTATTATCACTAAAATTCTATGTATATTTGCATCGTTTTAAGCTAATAATAGGAAGGATGACGCTGTTTAAAAAAGATATCTCGCCCAAGTTTGCACAGAAATTGTACGATGATGCCGATAGTGTGTTGCAATTTGTGGCTGATGTAAAGTGGAAAGATGGATTTGTTTGCCGTAGTTGTGGGCATACCAATTTCTGCGAAGGGAAAAAACCGTTCTCTCGCAGATGCACACGCTGTAAAAAAGAAGAATCGGCCATAGCACATACCTTGTTTCACAATATAAAGTTTCCTATTAATAAAGCCTTTTTTATAGCCTATAATGTATGCATATTAGGTGATGAGTATTCCTCTTATAGCTATTCTACCCAGTTGGGTTTAAACCAAATGACGTGTTGGAAATTTAGAAAACGCATTCATCAATGTTTGTTGCGTTTAGATGCAAAAGACTCTACAGATATCAAAACAATTTTAATGGAGCATACCGTTACAGTAGAAATATAACTTAAAAATAAGAAAATATGAATTATAAGAATTTGAATCAAACGAATATTCAATTTTTGGAACAATTGGCATCCACCAATTCTCCTTCGGGCTACGAAGTAGGTGCTGCAAAAGTTTGGCAAGGCTACGTAAGTCAGTTTGCAGAAGTGAGTGGCGATGTGTTGAACAACTCCATAGGCGTACTAAATTCTACTGCATCATTTAAGATTATGATAGCAGGGCATTACGATGAAATTGGCTTGCAGGTGATGTTTATTTCAAAAGAAGGTTATATATATGTACGAAGATTAGGAGGCATTGATTTGCTGAGCTTACCAGGTAGCGAAGTTGTTATTCTGACAAGAAAAGGTGAAGTGAAAGGCATTTTAGGTAAAATTCCTATTCACGTGCAAACGCCCACAGAACGTACAAAAGCAATAGAACTAGAAGATTTATGGATTGACATAGGTGTAGATTCACAAGAAGAAGCCGAAGCGTTGGTAGAAGTGGGCGATCCGATTGCTATTAAATCTAATTTTCAACTTTTGGGTCAACATAAAGTCGTTTCCAAAGGGTTGGATGATAAAATTGGAGCATTTATAGTGGCAGAAGTGTTACGCATTTTATCGAAAGAAAACTTATCTGTTGGAGTATATGGCGTAGCTACATCGCAAGAGGAAGTAGGGGCGAGGGGAGCGATTACGAGTACTTTTAAAGTGAAACCGCAGGTTGGTTTTTGTTTGGATGTAGGTATAGCGACTGATGTTCCTGGAATAGAGGAACGAAAATACGGTAAAATGAAACTAGGAGGTGGAGCTTCTGTTTCGCATAGTGCAGATAATAATACAGTATTAGTGAGGTTGTTGCAAGATGTGGCTGACATAAATAATATAGTTTATCAAAATGTAGCTACTAGTTCTGCTACTGGTGGTACGGATACGGCTCATATGCAATTGACGCACGAAGGTGTCGCTACCGCATTAATTAGTGTACCCAATCGGTATATGCACACGCAAGTAGAAATGTGCGATTTACGTGATGTGGACGAAATTATCTCGTTGTTGGTAGAAAGTATCAAGCACATTGATGCTAATAAAATTGTAGATTTTGTCCCAAGTCATGTAAAATAAAAATAAGAATAGGAAGTATGTATTTCATTACTTCCTATTCTTATTTACCAGAGGTTCCTGGCGGATTCGAACCGCCGTATACGGTTTTGCAGACCGGCGCCTAGCCACTCGGCCAAGGAACCTTGTATGTGCTACTGTGTTAGCGACTGCAAATGTACTACAAATTTTCATTTTAGCAATTATTCTTGTAAAAAAACAGAAAAAAGATGAGCGAAAAAGGTAGTGTCTAAAGAAAATAAACTATTTTTGTGCTCTGTTTTAACACTTAACAAATTGTAAATATATAGAACTATGGCAAAAGGTAAAAAAAATGATGCGACTGGAAAAGAATTAGAGTCAATTGAACACGCATTAAGTTCTTCGGAAGCGTTTATCGAAAAAAATCAAAAGAAACTACTTATTGGTTTAGCGATTGTACTTGTTGCGGTACTAGGTTATTTGCTTTATATGAATTATTACCTAGCTCCACGCGAAAAACAAGCCAATGAGATAATCGCTGTTGGACAAAAATATTATGCACAAGAAAAATACGCTATTGTATTGAATGGTGATAGCCTTGATTTTGAAGGTTTAGTTCCTATGGTGAAAAAATTTAGCATGACGACAAGTGGTAATTTAGCCGCTGCGTATGTTGGTTTTGCATACTATAAACAAGGTGAGTACGACAATGCCATTAAGTATTTAGATAAAGTATCGACTAAAGATGAGGTGTTAGCCTATACGGTACTTGGAACTATTGGTGATGCATACGTACAAAAAGGAGAAGTAGAAAAAGGAATTGAATATTTCTTAAAAGCATCAAAAACGAGTAATTCAATGGTAGCAGTTACGTATTTGCAAAAAGCAGGTAAAGCCTACGAAAGTCTAGCTCAATACGACAAAGCATTGAAAATGTATGAAAGCATCAAAGCAGAATACAGCAATCAGTTGCCAGGTTTTGCTCCTATTGATGATATAGATAAATACATAGAAAAAGCAAGTTCTTTAACAAAATAATATGGCTACTCGTTATCACAATTTATCATCGTATGATGCCAACGCTATGCCTTCAAAGGATAGAGTTTGCACTCAAAAGTACGCTATTGTAGTGGCCGATTGGAATGCAGACATTACACATGCCTTGCTTGATGGTGCGTACGGTGTTTTAATAGATAATGGTGTGCTCGAGCAGCATATCACAGTGGTGCATGTTCCTGGAGCATTTGAATTGACTTATGCTGCAAAAGAATGCTTGCAAACAGGTAATTTTGATGCCGTTATAACGCTAGGTTGTGTGATACAGGGTGATACTCCTCATTTCGATTATGTTTGTCAGGGTGTAACGCAAGGTGTAGCTATGCTTAATACGAAAAAGAAAGCTTGTCCTGTTATTTTCGGGATTCTTACAACAGCCGATTTGCAACAAGCCCTCGACAGAGCGGGCGGAAGAGATGGAAATAAAGGAGTTGAAGCAGCCATTACAGCAATAAAAATGGCAAATATATTTTGATATAAAAATTATATACAGTATCTTTGCATCGCAAATTTTAGGGCAGTTACCAGAGTGGCCAAATGGGGCTGACTGTAACTCAGCTGTCTTTCGACTTCGGTGGTTCGAATCCATCACTGCCCACAGATGCTTGCATTTTTTGATTTGCTACATATAATATGCAGAGAGAGTAAGATTGTTTGCTTTCCATTGCGGTAAATTAAATTTATCTACGCTACATGCGGAAATAGCTCAGTTGATAGAGCATTAGCCTTCCAAGCTGAGGGTCGCGGGTTTGAGTCCCGTTTTCCGCTCCATGA
>JAGNUZ010000115.1 GCA_017986765.1 Paludibacteraceae bacterium
GTTTCTGCAGCTAATCCTATACCACAGCCACATCCAATAGCGTCAAACTTGTTAGTTTCATCGGGAATAGATGTTATCGTATCTGCGTTTTTATCTGTTATACACATTGCCTCAGGCACGCTCACTTGCATAATGGTATTGCCGTGAGATGGAACATAAGTAGTAAGCAAGCCAACTCCAGCACGCAAACAAGCTTTGGCACTCAATATGGCTGCACCTATTTTTCCATCACTTCCATTGATAAGTAGGGCGTGTCCGAACGTTCCTTTGTGTGCAAATTTAGGTCGTTTTCTGATAAATTCCTTTATTAGGTCTTTTTCTATGTAGAAAAATGGCGATTCCAACGAAAGAATATACGGTTTATCCAACCCAATATCATTCATTATCCAGTTGCCCACATACAATTCGTATTCAGGGAAAAAGAAAGATAATTTTGGAAACTGAAAAGTAATGGTTGTAGTTGCTTTAATGGATACAGGATGCGTATCCAACACATCATCAGAAGGAAGTCCAGAAGGTATGTCGATAGATAAGATAGGACACGAAGAGCTATTCATTTTCTCAATAATAGTAGCCAGCAAACCAGACACGGGTCTGTTTATTCCAGTACCTAAAATTCCATCAATTAGTAAACTATTTTCTTTAAATATTGGGAAGTCTAAAATGCTGTTAAGTTGTAAGATAGTTATGTTTTTATCGACTAAAGCTTTGTGATTTTTCTCGCAGTCTTCGGAACATTTCTCGGATAAGAAAACAGTATAAATATGCACGATATATCCTGCTAAAAGCAATTGTCTAGCCAAGGCCAAGGCGTCGCCTCCATTGTTTCCTCTACCTGCAAATACATACAAGGTAGTATCTGCATCTACGTGCTTAATAATGTATTCAAAAACAGAACGAGAGGCTCTTTCCATCAACTCAATAGATGCTATCTGTATATGTTCGATAGTATAAGCATCAATTTTTCGGATAGAAGCGGCATCAAATAGTTTCATAGTGCGAGGAAGTTATAAAAACGGATTGTGTTGTTTTTCGTGTAGTATGCTTGTTTGTGCTCCGTGACCAGAAAAAACCACAGTTTCATCGGGTAAAATCATCAGTTTTTGCTTAATGTTGTCAATCAAGTCGTGGTAATTCCCTTCAGGTAGGTCTGTTCTTCCAATGGAACCGCTAAATAATACATCGCCTGCAAACAGGTATTTTTCCTTTGCAGCATAAAATGCCAAACTACCTTTGGAGTGCCCTGGTACGTGAATGGCTTTGAGAGAAATGCTACCCACATTAATAATGTCATTGTCAAACAAATAACTGATAGGAGGGTGTTTTTCTGCATATTCTATGCCAAAAGTATGCGAATAATCCTTCATATTTGCCAATAATGGCTCGTCATCAGGGTGTGCCTCAATCGTTTTCCCAAATGTTTCGTACACAAATTGATTGCCAAAGCAATGGTCTAAATGCAGGTGCGTATTTAGAATGCGTTCTACCGTTAATTCATTTTCCTTGACATAATTATACAAAGCCGTTTTTTCTTTCACATCGATACATCCTGCGTCAATTATAATGCACTTTTTCGATTCATCGCTCAATACGTAGCTATTTTCTTGAAAAGGATTAAAGACAAAGGTTTTTACTATCATCGGTCGTTCGTTATTAAGTGATATATTATTTTTTACGTAAGGAACTATACAATGCCGTGTAACATTGGCACAAAGGCACAGGTATGCACATCAACAGTACTTGTTTCATTTTCTGTAAGGCGGGTTATTTTATACATCTTTGTGCCTACTGGAACAACCATGATACCGCCAATTTTTAATTGTTGCACCAATGTTTCGGGAATGCTGTCGGCACTCGCTGTAACTATGATTTTGTCAAACGGAGCATATTTGGGTAAGCCCAAATAGCCATCACCGTAAAACATGCGGATGCGGTATCCCAAACTAGGTAGAACCGAATACGTATGATGAAATAGGGCTTTTTGTCGCTCCACACTATACACATGTGCACCCAATTCGACTAAAACAGCCGATTGATACCCCGAACCCGTGCCAATTTCGAGTACTTTATCTCCTTTTTGGATGTTTAATAGCTCTGATTGGTAGGCGACTGTATAGGGTTGCGAAATAGTTTGTCCCGCTGCGATGGGAAATGCTTTGTCGTCGTAAGCAAATTCGATGACTGTTTTATCCATCAACAAATGACGTGGAACTTTTGCTATTGCTTGCAGTACTTTGTCCGACTGAATGCCTTTTTTAGCCAATTCATCGACTAAATCCTTCCTTCTTGCAGTATATTTTAGATTATTCATTCTTGTGTTTACAAAGGTATATAGACCGCTTTTTTTGTTTTAAAAAACTCTTCATTGAAAAATTCAGTTAATTCATAGAGTGTTGCACTGTTTTTATATGGCTGAATTTCTTGTTCCAATTCTCCTCCTTTAAGGCAAATTAATCCGTTGGGTAGGGCGTTACGTTGTGTCTTCAGTACGTTTTTTTTGCACAATCGTACCAAATCAGCTAAAGGCATTACGGCACGACTCACCACAAAATCGAATGTTTGCTTTTCGTTTTCTATTCTATCGTGCAAAAAAGTTACGTTTGTCAGTCCGATAGATGCTGCGATGGATTCGGCTACTTTTATCTTTTTTCCTATAGAATCAACTAAATGAAAATGTGCTTTTGGAAACAGGATAGCCAATGGAATACCCGGGAAACCACCTCCTGTACCCACATCTAAAATACGAGAACCATCAGTAAATGGTAGGATTTTGGCAATAGCCAGAGAATGCAACACGTGATGAAGGTATAGGTTGTCTATATCCTTACGCGAAATTACATTGATTTTGCTGTTCCAATCTGCATATAAAGCATACAAGTCTTCAAATTGCCCGAGTTGTTCTTTTGTTAAGTTTGGGAAATAGTGTGTAAGCAATTTCATATTGAAAAGATTAAAATACATGAATTTTTGTCAAAGATAAATGTTTTATGTATCTGTAAAAAGTTTTTCTTCGTATCTTTGCAAATAATATTCAAAGAAAAAGATTTGATGAAAAATATCGTGTTGTGTTTTTTCGCACTAATTGTCTTTTTTGCAGGTGTTGGAGTAACTGTAGTACACTATGGTTGTGATGCTTGTAGAGAGCATTCTTCTGTTATGTTTGGGCTTGCTTGTGCAGATATACATACACCCGACATTAATCAGACTTCGTGCTGTGGAACGTCTTGCGACACTGCTGAACACGACACCAATTCTAGTGCGGATAATCATGAAGATTGCACTTCTGAGCGCTTGTCAATACCGTTGGATAGTTATGTAGCGAAAGTGCAACTAAATAAATCATTGATCATTCTTCCAGCTTTTCTGCTTTCTATGATGGAATATCTCCCTGTGGCTACGCAACAAATAAATGTTTCTCCATCATTTACCGATACGTCCTTTCAGTCCCTCTTTTATGAGGATTATTTATCCAAAATTTCCGTTTTTATTATTTGATAACAGCTTCTTGAGCTCGCCTTCGGGGAGAACTATATTACTTGGATACAAGAAACGTGTGTCCAAATATGACTTGCCGTACCTTTTTGGTATATAGCAAGTTGTACATCCTGTTATTACACTAAAATGAAAATAAAATGAAAATACTATATACTTTGTGTGTTGGTTTGCTCCTTTCGCTACCTATACATGCACAACTCAGAGGTACCGTATTTGGAGAAAAAGAAGACCCCTTGATAGGAGCTAATATTTATTGGGAAAATACTTCTATTGGTGTTATTTCTTCTATTCAAGGGGACTTTGATATTGAGCGAATTAAAAACAATAACAAACTTGTTGTTAGTTATTTAGGATATAAATCTGATACGCTTTCTGTCTTTTCTGATGATAAAAATCTGACTATTAAGCTTATTTCTGCCGCTCAACTTGATGAAGTACAAGTGTCAGGAAGACAATCGGGATTAGTAAGTTTTAGATCTACAGCTATACAAACGCAAGAGATAAGCTCTGCCGAATTGTGTAGGGCAGCATGTTGTAATTTGTCCGAAAGTTTTGAAACCAACCCTTCTGTTGATGTATCGTTTAGTGATGCCGCTACGGGTGCTAAACAAATTAGATTACTTGGATTACCTGGCATTTATGTGCAAATGATAAACGAAAATATCCCGAGCTTTAGAGGTTTAGGGGGAATGTATGGTTTGTCGTACGTACCAGGCACATGGATGGACGGTATTCAGATTTCCAAAGGTACATCTTCTGTATCAAATGGATATGAATCCATTACAGGTCAGATAAATGTGGAATACAAAAAACCACAACGTTCCGACCCATTGTCTTTCAATCTGTTTGCAGGTAGCGAAGGTCGCTTTGAAGCGAATGCTGATGCTGCTACGTTTGTAAATAAGAATTTATCTACGATGCTTTTTTTGCATGGAGAAAAAGACACACAGCACATTGATAAAAATGAAGATGGGTTTATGGATGCACCGCAAGTAGAACAATATTCAGCTTTTAATAGGTGGAACTATACTCGAGATGGCTATACAGCACAGTTTGGAGCTAGAGGTTTGTACGAAGAGAGAAAGGGTGGTCAGACTGCCCCCAACGGCTATAAAATTGGAATAGAAACCGTGCGTGCAGATGCTTTTATGAAACATGGTTTGGAGTTAAACGAAAAAAAAGAAACGAGCATCGGTTTTATTGCCAATGGCGTATTTCACCGACAAGAAAGCGTGTATGGTATACAAACGTACAATGCTAGTCAGTCGTCAGTGTACTTGAATGCACTTTTTCAAACACACTTAACGGATGATGAAGCTCACTTTATGAAAGCAGGAGCAGGCTTTCAGGGTGATGTGTATGATGAAGAATGGAACTCACTAACAGAACAAACTACGTATGCTATTCCTGGTGTATTTGCAGAATACACCTTAAAATTGCTCGATAAATGGGTAGTATTAGCAGGTCTTAGGGCTGATTATAGCAAACAAGAGCAGTTGTTTTATACGCCACGGTTGCACCTAAAGTATATGCCTTTAGAAGGTGTAGTGATGCGTTTTTCAGTCGGAAAAGGCTATAGAACCTCCAATGTGCTCGTCGAGAATAATAATTTATTGGCAAGTAGTCGAGAATCTGTTATTGCACCAGATTTGCATCAAGAGTCAGCGTGGAATATAGGAGTCAATACGATGTTCGATATTCCGA
>JAGNUZ010000116.1 GCA_017986765.1 Paludibacteraceae bacterium
TACTGCCTGCAAAGGTTGTGCAATAGTAGAGTATATTTTTGAAAGAAAATCCTGCTAGCCTGAAATATACACGAGCTCGTCTCATGTCATTCATAATATAATAGTAGCGAGCTCGCGAACCATGAATTTTGCGATACGCTATGCGTGTTTCAGCGGGGTAAAGCGTTTCTAGTTGTTCGATGTAATACAAAGAATAGTAAAAGTCTTGACGGCGATAATTGGGATTGAGCGAAAGATTTTTTCCATCTACGTAGCGGGTATAAAGAGAATCGCAAACTTCGATAGATTTTTGTTGATGAAACAAACGCAATACCCAATCGTAATCGACTGCTCCAAAACATTCTTCAAATAACACATTGCGTAGCGATTGATGAAAGATGAGCGACCCTAAATAGGTGTTTTGCCCAGAGGTTTGACGGGTAAGTTTGCTCAAAAAAGTCTGATTGGTATCAAATAAGCGAAACCCATTCGCATTGTGTGCTATACGGTCAATCGTTTTGTTTATGGACGAGTCAATCAGCGTATATCCAGAACTCACAATGGGGGCTTGTGCGAGAAAAGGCAATAAACTTACGAGCCTATTTTCGTGCCAATAATCATCTTGATCGGCTATGCAAATATAGTCTCCTGTGGCTCGTTTTAGTCCGATATTGCGTCCTTTATTTGGTCCACCAGAGTTCGTTTTGGTAGTGAGAATTGGAATGTTGAGTGCTTGCACCAATTCCACAGTCTTGTCCGTAGAGCAATCATCTATTACGCAAATGTCTAGGTCAAATTGAGAACCAATGCCCTCTTGTGCTGAAATAGAACGTAGTGTTTGCTGAATGCAATTTGCTCCGTTGTAGGTGGTGATTATGACTGAAATCGTTTTCATCGTTCTTATTTTTCAGGTATAAAAATAGACTTTTTTTTTGAATTTGCACCTATTTTTATACTAAAATGCAACAGAGAACAATTGTATGGAGAGTGAAATAGCGGAGGTGTTCTTTTTTATCTAAATTATAGTATGCAATACGCACGATTACGTATCTTTGTACACTTAATTCAAGGTGTTTCTTTTTTGACATACAGGTGTTTATTGGCTTGTCATCGCTAGTTATTTTCTTATTAATATTAGGGTCGTATGAAATACATAGATTTAGATTTATCTATACAAAAATGCAATTCAGCATTGCTGAAAAAATTACCCAGATGGATGGTTTCTATCTTGAAAAAAATTGTTAAGCAAGATGAAATAAATCGTGTTCTGAATAAATTCGAGGATTCTGAAGGGATAGAGTTTTTGTCAAAATTATTAGAAGAGCTAGGCGTAAAAATAGAAATAGAGGGTGCGGAAAATTTACCAGAAGATGGACGCTGTTTTTTTGCAGCGAATCATCCATATGGTTTTCTTGATGGATTAATTCTAACCCATACTGTGGGCACGAAATACGGTAAGTTAAAGGCTATTGGCAACGATTCTTTTTTGTTAGCTCCTCATTTAAAGCCGATTATCGCAGCTGTAAATGTGTTTGGTAGTAATTCTAAAGAATATTTAATGGCTTTGGAAGAACTGTTTGCATCTGATTATCCCATAACGCATTTTCCTGCTGGCGTAGTGTCGCGCATACGCAATGGTAAAGTTGCAGATAAGGATTGGCAAAAGAGTTTCATTAAGCAGTCGATAAAGTTTGACCGTCCTATTGTTCCGTTTCATTTTCTAGGAAGAAATTCCTATTTGTTTTATTTTATTTATTTGTTTCGTACAGCTTTTGGCATAAAGCAGAATATTGAACTTATGTTGTTGCCTTCTGAAATTTTCAATAAGAAAAATAAAACTATCCGTGTAAAAATTGGCAAACCAATACTTCCAGCTACGTTCGATAAGTCGAAAACGATGGTGCAATGGGCTCAGTACGTGAGACAAAAAGTGTATTCGCTCTAAGCGACTATTCAATAATGACATCTTTGCTTTGGCTGGTATGTGTGCTAAAATAGCCTAATTGTGTACCTTTCAGGTTGCTTACGGGATTGGCGGGCGTGGAACCTCTTTGGGTACTGCTTTTTAAGTCGTTGAGGGTGGTAAGGTATAAATAAAATTCTTTTGATACTGATTGCATTTCAATGCGTACTACATCGTCTTTTTTTAGTCTTCTATCAAATCGAAACAAGGCTTTTTCCATCTCTTTTCCGTTTTTTCGTGTATCATCTTCTAGATAATAGCCTATAAATTTCCCATTAATTTTTTCTACAAAACGGTAGTAATTTTCTTCCTCTTCGGGGTCTTTGTACAACACTTTGATTTCGTAATACTCGCCCTCAGCTCCATCTGAAATTGATGGAGTTCCTATGCCACCAAACAGATTGCCTTTTTCCACTACAAGGCTGTCAAACGGCACCATACTGGGCATGCTCGACGATGATGATACCGCATTGTTGCCTACCACTATGTCAAGGGAATAATTTTCTCCGATTGTTCCTTTAAGTGCAACCGATTCATATCTTCCAGGGGCAACGTATGTCAATAGTTCGCTATTCCCTTTGTCGTCAGATACATATATTTGTGCATCATCCACAACAGGGTACGAGCTGGGGTCTTGTAGGCTGACCGATTGGGTTAACAATATATTTATAACACTGTCCGTTGCCAAATTTGCTTCTACCACGAGTTCAGCATTGGCATTTTCGATGTCTATGTGTATAATCTCGGTACACGAAGCCATACAGAGTGTACATAGCAGTAAGCTGAGTGTTTTTTTCATTAGAATTTAAAATTATACGTTATTGATGGCATTACGGTAAATAAATATGTTTTTACCGCATTGATTTTGTCTGGGTTATTTTCGTCTTGCTCAAAGTCGATGGTAAAAGCATTTTTGCGTCCATAAGCATTGTAAAGTGATATATTTAGGCTACTTTCAAATTTCTTCGTTTTCTTAAAATACCGAGTAGCACCAAAATCCATACGGTGATAATGAGGCATACGAGAGCCGTTGCGGGAAGTATATAAAAAGACTGTTTCGCCGTTTATTTCGTATTTCCCGCTAGGAAAAGTTACAGCATTGCCTGTATTATATACCCATGTGCCCGATAGCGACCATTTTTTGTTGATATCATAAATACCTACTACAGATACATCGTGCGTAGCATCTTGTCGAGCAGGATACCAATGGTTATTGTTTATTCCGTTTATTTGGTTTTCTGTGCGAGAAAGAGTGTACCCAATCCAACCCGTGAATGTGCCGTATTGTTTTTTTAGCATCATCTCCAGTCCATACGCTCTGCCAATACCAAAGAGTAATTCATTTTCGATGTATTCATTGGCTTGTATGTTCGCACCATTTTTTAGGTCAATTTGGTTTTGCATGTATTTGTAATAGGTTTCTGCCGAAAATTGGTACGTATCGTCAGTAAAATTGATGAAATACCCCGCTGTAAGCTGATCGCTAATTTGTGGTTTTATGTTTTTGCTCGACGGAATCCAGATGTCTGTTGGCACAGAAGAGGTGGAATTTGTAATGAGGTGCAAATGTTGAGTATTACGAGTGTAGCTCATTTTGAGTGAGTTACGGTCATTCGCTATATACGCAATGTTTATACGAGGTTCTATGTGCACATAGGTTTTTACAAATTCATTGTAGTCGTAATAGGTGCTTTGGATGGTTTCATTTGGCAAATAGGTATAAAAATTGCCACCACCTAATAGCGAAAATCCGTTAAGTCGAACTCCATAACTTATATTCCAATGATAAGAAGGCTTCCAGCTATTCGATACATAAAGGGCATTTTCTACCGCATATTTTTTCTGTAAAGTAAAAGGCTGTAGCAAGGCTGAGCTAGTTTCTAACTGCCCTGGAATAATGCTGTGGTGTGTAGCATGCAGCCCAAAGGAAAGGGTATTTTTTGCATTGACGAAATATTGAAAATCTTGCTTTATTTGAGCATTCTGTATCATCGAAGAAAGACTAAAGGCTATCTCATCAAAATCAATCGACACTTTATACCCATAATCGGCATAAATTGCCGATGTATTGCTAAATAGCTTGCTATTCCAGATATGATTCCACCTTACAGTGCCTGTAATATTGCCCCAATCCATACCAAAACGCTCAAAGAAACGAAACACGTCCCTACCCATATACGCAGATACAAAAAGGCGATTGTTGTCATTGATGGTGTAATTTCCTTTGGCATTAATGTCGTAAAAATACAATTCATTGTTGTTAAGCAAAGAATCGGGAGAGAGTTTGAGAAATAAATCTGCATACGTTCGCCGTGCTGTAAAAAGAAACGAGCCTTTATTTTTCACAATAGGACCTTCTAGGCTTATTCGGGACGAAATAAGTCCAATACCCCCACTAGCATGATAGGTTTGGTTGTTCCCTTCGTTCATTTTTACATCCATTACGGAGGCTAATCGTCCGCCATATTCTGCATTGGCAGTACCTTTGTAGAGTGTGATATCTTTAATCGCATCACCGTTAAAAGTGGAGAAAAACCCCAATAAATGGTTGGCGTTATATACCATTGCCTCGTCTAGTAAGATGAGGTTGTGCGAATTGTTGCCTCCTCGTACATACAATCCACCATTGCCTTCACCCATAGATTTTACTCCTGGGGTAAGAGTGAGGGTTTTTAAAATATCTTGTTCGCCAAACAGAACAGGGATTTTTTTGATGGCTTGTATATCTAAAGTTTCTACGCCTATTTTGTCTGATAAAATAGCGTCGTTGCGTTTTACTGCGGAAATTACCACTTCATCCAGTTGTTTGTTCGACGACTTTAATTGCACATTTTTTCGAATGTTTCCCGTTGCCGTAATAGTTTCTTCGTAGGTATTGTAGCCAATATATGTTACAACAATAGTATGCACTCCCGATGGTAGCGATAAGGCGTAATATCCATAGGCATTGGAGTATATAGCGGTAGAGGGATTGTCTTTGGTATAAATGACAGCTCCTGTTAACGTTTCGCCCGTTTCTGCATCAGATACATTACCACTAATGGTGTATATTTGTTGGGCCACCGCATTCTGTACACTGAAAAATAGTGAGATGGCTACAAAAAGGAATGAGAATGCTGTGTGTTGGTGAGGAATTACTTTTTCCTCAATTCGATTATTTTTCAAAGTAATATAAGTCAAGTATTTCTTTAATAGAATACATATGTAATGAAATTAA
>JAGNUZ010000117.1 GCA_017986765.1 Paludibacteraceae bacterium
AAGTTTTACTGTTAGCGTTTAACAAACACATTGTTTTGTCCTTTGTGAAAGCCCATTTTGAGCAAATATTCGCTGTGTTGTACATTGGTATTGGTGCACGTAATGGTATCTATTCCTTCGTCTTCGAATAAACTGTGTTTGTTTGAATACACGAATTTACCCGCCTTAAAATCACGGTATTCTGGAATAACAAAATCCACAAAAACCGCAACTTGATTGCCCTCTTTTGCTCCAATAAAGATACCTGCAACTGTTGCATTACGCAACAAAAAGAACGTAAATAATTCTTTTTTTTCTTTTTTGCTCAACGCTATATCTTTTTCAAAATCAGGGAAATATTGAAGAATATTTTTTTTGTAAAAGGATAAGAAATAGCTTAAATACCAATCGTCTTCGGGTATTCGCATGGCTTTAAACACTTCTTTTTGAGCCGAAATTTTGGCTAAATAAAAGACGTTTGCAAGCACGATAAACAAATTTAAAATTCCTACAGGTAAAGCTCCAAGGGCAAATCCGTAGAATGCAAATATGGCCGCTCCTAACAGATTGAACCACCGCAACTTTAATATGGAACTCATGGTAAGCGATATGGCAATGATGACAGAGCCTATATACCCAATCCATTCAAGGTGAGAAATTGATAATAACATAGCCGGACTGTTTTAGTGATACATTTTTTGTGTTAACTCGGAAAAATCTGGGCACAATACACAACCATAGCTAGGTGTCCCTAAAAACAAAGTTACACATTTATTCTATCATTATCCTGTTTCAGATGCTCTTTTTATTGTTTTCAACCTTATATACAGCACTCTTTGGTAAGTATCTTGTAAACAGTAGCATATATTTCCATTGCTTTTCAGAATGATTCAGATTGTACTATCTGAATTTACAAATGATAACTCCTGCTTTTACGTTGACGCAAGCAGAGCATTTGCCGAGCTAGGGTCGAGAGAAGATATCCACCCAATCCACTACCGTATCCGTTACAAAATAAACCTCACCATTTATTCTGTTGGCTATATCTATTTTTGATTTCTAGATTATCTAATGAATTTTTTATCTGGTCAAATCCTTTTGAAATCTATATCAGTGAGTTTTACATTTGTCATCTCGCTCCCGTTCGATGTAGGCTCTGCCTGCTTCCTAGCTAGATATAAGTCTCCAACTTGTAAGAATGAAACCGATATTATTCCACATTGCTCGTACTGATTTATAAAGGCATAAAAATATCGTTACCACAAAAAATAATCAGCCAACTGACTCACACGTCATTGGCTGATTATTACTGTATGATGAAATGCTTTACACCTTACGAACCTACTTTTTCCCCTTTCTAATAGATCGAAATCTCTTTATTTATGCTTTCTTCTAGCGAAATTAAGGTTTCGGTTGCCGTTACGCCTTTGATTTCTTGAATTTTGTTGTTTAACAAATCCATCAAATGCATATTATCCGATGCATACAATTTTACCAACATAGTGTAGGGTCCTGTTGTGAAATGACACTCTACAATTTCGGGGATTTTCTGCAACTCTGGCACAACAAACTTATACATAGAGCCCTTTTCTAGCTTAATGCCTATGTATGTACAGGTATGATAGCCTACTTTTTGTGCATTTACATGGTAACCCGACCCTTCTATCACTTTCATGTCCATTAACTTCTGTACACGTTGGTGTACAGCTGCACGAGACACGCCACACTGTTCGGCAACTTCTATAAAAGGTTTACGTGCATTTTTAACAAGAATCCGTAAGATTTCTTTGTCTAAATTATCTAATTTTTCCATAGTATATGCTGAGAGTTGGGCAAAAAACAAAATTCTATTTTACAATCTCAAGCAATTCTACTTCGAAAATTAAGGTTGAAAAAGGAGGAATTACAGGGTTTTCTTTGTCCCCATACGCTAAGTCTGAAGGAATGTACAATAGGTATTTTGAGCCAACAGGCATCAATTGCAAACCTTCTGTCCAGCCTGGAATAACTTGATTCAATACAAATTCAGCAGCTTCGTTGCGTTGAATAGAGCTATCGAAAGTTTCGCCATTAATTAGTTTACCTACATAATGTACTTTCACTTTATCTGTATCCAATGGTTTAGCACCTGTACCTTGTGTAATCACTTTATATTGCAAGCCTGATTCTGTAACTTGTACGCCTTCTGCTTTAGCATTGTTTGCTAAAAATGCTATTCCTTCTTCTTTTACCGCTCCAAAGTTTTCTTCCAACAATTTAGATTTAATCGCTGCCATTTTCACTTCTGTATGCGTAGAGGCTTCTTCTACTGTCATGTTTGCTTGTCCAAGCAATGAGCCATAAAAACCTTGAAAGAATACTTCTTTGTTGATGGTTTTAGTAGAATCTCCTCCAAAAATAGCATTATTGAGGTTGGGCAACATTTGGTCAGCTAGCTGACTACCGATTTGCAACCCCACTAAATAGGCTTTTTCTTTTTCGCTTTTATCAGCTACGGCATCTTTAATACCTCTGATTAAGTCTTCTACTTGTGTAGAATCTACACCCATACTGCCTTCTAAATATTCAATTAACCCTGCTGTATTGGCTACACCAAAGGCATACGACAATGAATCCATGTCGTTGTCAATTTTCACATTTTCATAATTTTCAGTACATGATACTGAAAATACACTTACTAATACCGCTGCTATTGCAACAAAAATGCCTGTCTTTTTCATATAATTTTGTTATTTTTTTTATAAAACCGTTTTTGTTAAACTCTATTTATTTTTCAATTCCCAATAATTCTACTTCAAAAATCAAGGTCGCATACGGAGGGATAATTTTATCAGCTCCTTGTTCGCCATAGCCTAAATTGTAGGGTATGTACAAGGTGTATTTTGACCCTACGGGCATAAGTTGCAAGCCTTCTGTCCAGCCAGCAATTACTTGGTTTAACGGAAACGTAATTGGTTCGCCTCTTTCTACCGAGCTATCGAACTTTGTGCCATTTAGCAAAAATCCTTCATAATGCACCTTTACCTTATCGGTAGCCAATGGTTTAGCTCCTTCGCCAAGTTTTACAATTTGATATTGCAAGCCACTAGGCAATGCCACTACGCCTTCGCGTTTTTTGTTTTCTGCAAGAAAAACTTCGCCCTCTGTTTTCGCTTTATTCATTTCTTGTATTTCGATTTTGGTAAGGTATGTTTCCAAATAAGCGTTTGCTTGCTCATAAGGAAGCATGGTAGAATCGCCTTTTAGGGCAGTTGCAAATGCTTGTCCGACTAAATCCAAATTATACTCTCCACCAGGAAACTGCTTCATCTGTTGTTTGAAAGCAACACCTACATTTACACCTATGGAATAACTCACAGAGTCAATGGTATTTGCCAACACTAGGGCTGGTTTTTCAGCCACTTTTTTACTTTTAGGCGAAAGCATAGCACACGATGAAAGTGCTACAAGAGAAACGACAATGGCTAGGTATTTCATTATTTTATTACTTTAAGAAGTTCTACATCAAAAATTAAGGTTGCAAAAGGAGGAATGGCTTCGCCAGCTCCACGTTCGCCATACGCCAATTGTGAAGGAATAAACAAACGCCATTTCGATCCTTCTTTCATCAATTGCAAAGCCTCTACCCAGCCTGCTATTACTTGACCTACACCAAATACAGCAGGTTCGCCTCGCTCTACTGAGCTATCGAATACTTGTCCGTTGAGCATAGTACCATGGTAATGACATTCTACTTGGTCGGCAGCCGATGGTGTATCACCCGTACCTTCTGTTAATATCTGATATTGCAAGCCGCTTGGCAATTCTACCACGCCTGCTTTTTGTTTGTTTTCTGCCAAAAACTCCACACCAATTTGTTGGTTTAGTGCTTGCATTTTGCTTGCTAATTCTTGAAAATAGGCATCTAATACTGTTTTAGCTTCGTCGTACGACATTTCTGTTGTTTTTTGTTGCAACACATCGCTTACACCTTGCATAAATTTTTCTAGGTTAACATCCTTAATACCACTACCTGTGAGGTTATTTCCGATACTCAAACCCAAGGCATAACTTACTTTTTCCATACTTCTTTTCTACTAGTTACATTCATATCTAAAAAACTCTGCAAAGATACACTATAACACGCAATCTGACAACAAATACAATGAAATATGCTTTATTTTTACAAATACTTAACACTCACATTTTAAGTTGAATATCGTTGCAGAAAGATATTATTTTGCATAAAAAAATAGTTTTTCGTTCAAATAGGAGCCGTTTTTTTTCATCATATGGTTTTTTTTGTATATATTTGTGAACTTAACCTGAAATTATCTGACTATGAAAAAGTTATTCATACCTTCCCTTTTTAGTTATAGCTTATTTGTATTGGTTTTCCTAGCTCCATCTGCTATATACGCTCAAAAAACCGAAAGAGACACAATCTGTTCAGGCACCTCCACTACCCTAACCGCAACCACGGGAGATTCTTATCTGTGGTCTCCGGGCGGTGCAACAACTTCCTCTGTAACGGTAAGTCCTACTGCAACAACAAATTACACTTGTGATGTTACTACAAATGGGACGACAATTAACACTGGGAACTTAATACTCGGGGGAGATTTTGAGTTTACAATTCCTACAGGATTTAGTATGGGTTCTCAATTACAATTGACAGGTAGCATTACTGACCCCATTACAAATATAACTTCAAATTTATACACACAAATGAACAATTTCGGGAGTGGAATGACTAGTGAAACGGCAGGAATTCTTAATGTTAGCGGAGCTATGACAACTACTGACCCTTATTTACTAAAAGATGATCCTTCTAATACAACTTGGGCTAGTACTTGCGGAGGGTCATATTTTATTCATTTGGACGACCACACAAAAGCTGATGGAACAGGAAAGATGTTAGCTGTTGATGGAAGCAGCGGTGGCGAAATATGGCGATCGGGTAATATG
>JAGNUZ010000022.1 GCA_017986765.1 Paludibacteraceae bacterium
TTTCATGTCGGGCAAATCGGCTACATTCCAAGCACTTACGATAATACGACGAGAATCGGGGTTGGTTTTAATTGCCTGCACAGTTTCTGCTATTTGATCGATAAAACCACCATCATACGTGGGCCAAGATCGCCATTGATAGCCGTAAATATGTCCTAAGTCGCCTTTTTCGTCCGCCCATTCGTTCCATATACGTACCCCGTTTTCTTGCAAATACTGTATGTTGGTATCTCCTTGCAAAAACCACAATAATTCGTGTATGATGGATTTGAGGTGGAGTTTTTTTGTTGTTAAACAAGGGAATCCTTCAGCCAAATTAAACCGCATTTGATGTCCAAATACGCTGTACGTACCAGTGCCAGTACGGTCTTCTTTAAATGTTCCTTCGTCTAGTACACGTTGTAATAAATCGAGGTATTGTTTCATAATAAATTTGTTTTCAGTGTAGGGTAAACGCCTGTTTATAGGCAATATCTATTGTAATTGATAGCTCGTTTTGATTACCTTAAATTCTGTTCGTCTATTAATTTGATTAGCTATTTCTTGCTGTTCGGGAGTGAGTGTTTTTACAAAATCTTCTGATAATACACGGTCTTCTTGCAAGAACGAATGTTTTTTTGCTAAGGCTTTATCTACTATTACAGGTACGCTTTTTCCATATCCTTTGGGTGTTAAACGCTGTTTATCAACACCTTTCTTTTTCAAGTACTCGATTACCGATTGGGCTCTTTGGGTAGATAGTTGCAAGTTGGTGGCTTCTAATCCTATCATGTCTGTATGTGCAGCAATTTCGAGTGTTACGGTCGGGTTGTCGGTGAGCAGCTTTACCAAATCATCTAATGCGGCTGATGAGGCGGGTGTTAAGTCGGCAGAACCAAAGGTGAAGAAAATATTATTCATCTGCACGGGGCGACTGATAGATGCCAATTGAATGTTGAGGGTAAATGTTTTGCTATTGTCTAGTTTTTCGGTTGATAATTGTTCCGAACGGTTTAAAAAACCACGAGAGGAAGCCAAAAGGATGTATTTTGTATTCGGTGCAATGGTATGGCTGAATGTTCCGTTTCGGCGGATAGCTATTTTATCAATAGAGCCATCAGTACCCACAATGCGGATGGTGGCATCGCTCAACGTTTCTCCTTTGGTGTCGCTTACTGTGCCTTCGATGCGGTAGGCAAGTTCGGGTAATTCTACGCTCCAAATATGGTCGCGAAAACGCCTGTCTCCACGGTTGCTGGAGAAAAATCCTTTTTCTTCTTTGTCTAATAAAGTAATGCTAAAATCATCTCCCTCCGAGTTGATGGGACTCATCATGTTGCTTACTTTCCATTCGGTGTTTTCGAGTAGTTCGGCCTTGAATATATCTAATCCGCCAAACCCAGGGTGACCATCGGAAGCGAAGTACAGTGTTCCATTCTTGCGAAAAAACGGAAACATTTCGTTGCCTCCTGTATTTATTGTTTCGCCTGCATTGATGGGAATGCCCCAACCGTCGGGTGTTCGTTCTACTTTCCAAATATCTTTTTCGCCCAACCCTCCCTTCATATCAGATACAAAATATAGCTCTTCTCCATTGGGCGATAGGGTTGGGTGGGAAAGGTTGAGACTAGAGTCTTGTAATAAAATAATCTGTTGAGGTATTGCCCACGTACCACCACTACGCTTGGAAACGAAAATAGCGGTGCCTAATATTTTGCCTTTTTCTGTTTTGCTGCGGGTGAAAAATAGTTCCTGACCATTAGCCGAAAAACTGCATACGCCTTCGTCAAATTCTGTGTTTATACCATCTTCTACAAAGAAGGGTTCTTCCCATTCGCCTTGTATGTTTTTACGCACACTGTAAATGTTGTTGTTATTTTCGCCTGTGATGTTACTCTGTTTATTTTTTTTACTTACTTTTCGTGTAGAATTGAAAAAAAGTAAATCTCCTCGACTATTTGCAAAAGCGGGCGAAAAATCGGAATAGCGGGAATTAAAATGGTCTTCTTTTTTTACCACGTAGCGGGTGGTGTTTTTCCATTCAGACAATACTAAGTTGCTTGATGTTAAGCCATTTTGTGCTTCCTTGTGGGTTGGATTTGTGGCCAAGAAAGTCTCGTACAGCTTGGCAGCGTCTTTGTGTTTGCCATTTTTGCGGGCAACTTCTGCGGCATAGAAATATACGAAATCATCCTTGTATTTGTAGCGAATGGCATTTTTGTAAGCAGTTTCTGCTCGCTTGTTTTCGTTGATATGTCGGTAGGAATTACCCATTTTAAAGGCAACTTCGGCGCGTAAAGTACGGTTTTTGATTGGAATAGTCGGGTACACGCGTCTATACGTATTGCCCGCTACGTAATATTCTCCCAAAGCATATTTTTTGTCTCCTTTGCTAATGCGGGCACTTAGGCTGCACGAGCTGATGACAATTGCTAATAATGAGAATAAGAGTAGGTTCTGAATGCGCATATATTTTCTGTAGCTAAATAGGCAACAAATATACGATTTCTTTTTGAAATAGAGGAAATAAAAAACCCTCATCATTCTATGTGATGAGGGTTTGATTGTTGCACAAGATGTGTATAGAATTATTCTACGCCTTCTGGCACAATTAGTTTGTATCCTTTACCATGAATGTTGATAATTTGAACACTTTCGTCGTCTTTTAGCAATTTACGCAATTTGGTAATATATACGTCCATGCTTCTGGCATTGAAGTAGTTATCATCTATCCAGATTGTTTTTAGCGTGTAGTTACGTTCCAAAATGTCATTTGCATTGGCACATAATAAACCTAAAAGTTCCGATTCTTTGGTTGTTAGTTTTGTTTGTTTATCATCAATGGCTAAGATTTGTTTTTGCGAGTCGAATGTAAATTTTCCAATTTTGAAAATTACTTTTTCTTTCATTTTTTTGCCTTTTATGCGGCGAAGAATGGCTTCGATACGAAACAATAATTCTTCCATGCTAAAAGGTTTGGTAATATAGTCGTCGCCTCCAATTTTAAACCCTTCCAAAATATCTTCTTTCAATGTTTTGGCAGTAAGGAATAAGATAGGTACTTCGGTGTTTACCGCACGCACTTCTTGTGCTAGTGTAAATCCATCTTTTTTTGGCATCATTACATCGAACACACATACATCGTAGGTGTTTTTCATAAATGCTTTGTATCCAGCATCTCCATCAGGAAGTAAGTCTGTATCGTAACCTTTAGCTTGTAGGTATTCGCGTAATAGCATACCCAAGTTTTCATCATCTTCACATAGAAGAATTTTTACTCTTTGTTCAGTCATATTGTATTTTTTTTAAAGTTGGTATTGTGATAATAAATTTAGTTCCTTTGTTTAGTTCACTTTCGGGATGAATGCTCCCTTTGTGTTTTTCTACAATTTTCTTCACATACGCTAAGCCTAGTCCAAAGCCTTTTACATTGTGTACATTGCCTGTATGTATGCGGTGAAATTTTTCAAATATTTTTTTCAAATGTTCTTTTTTGATGCCTATTCCATTGTCTTCTATTGAAATAATGATGGAGTCTTTTGTGTTCCAAGTATTGATTTTTAGGGTAGGACTTTGGTCTAAATTTCTATATTTCAAAGCATTATCGAGCAGGTTATAAATTACGTTTGTAAAGTGCATTTCATCCAACATAGCCCAATCGTCTGTAGCTTGTAGGTTCGTATTGATAATGCCTCCTTTGCTCATTATTTTTATAGAGAAATTGTTACAAACCGTTTCAATTATTTCGTGAATGCTAGCTTCTTTAAACTTCATTATCGATTTTTCTTTTTCTAAAATCGAAATTTCAAGCACTTTTTCTACTTGAAAACTGAGTCGCTTCGTTTCGTCGTAAATAATATTCGAGATGCTTTTTAATATTTCGGGTGTTTTGGTTATTCCCTCGTCTTTTAGCATTTGGGCAGCCAAAGAAATACTCGAAATGGGCGTTTTGAATTCGTGGGTCATGTTATTCATGAAATCTGTTTTCATCTCTCCCAAACGTTTCTGTCTGAAAATTAGAATGATAGTTGCCAAAAAGACCAATAGTAATATAATAGTAAAGAACACAGAACTAAATATCATAAATGAAATAGGCTGTGTGAGGTACTCTTTAGCATGCGGAAAATAGACCCGAAGAATATTTAATTTTGGATTAAAATCATTGGGAAATAAGAGTTGAGAATGATACTGTTCCATATTTGGTACGTCGAATTGGGCAGAACGATATACTTCTTCGCCCGTGTAGTCGATAAGTACGACTTTAAACGGAGTGGTAATGCCATTGTTTTCGAGCTCTCGCTTCAAATGGTACTCCATGTGAGCAAAATCAATTCGTTGAGCGATGGGCTTTTCGGTTGATTCTTTTAACCAACGCATGGCTATATCGTCTAACAGAATTTTCTTTTGAGCGAAATTTTGTTTGAGTTTATTTTGTAGTGCTTCGGAAATTTCTTGTAAGGTGCGAGCTGAACTCGTTGTGCTCGTGATGGTTATTTGTTGCTGTATGCCCGTAGGATTAGCTTGCAATTTTTCTGACACATAGATTGCGTTTGCGTCTTTTGGGGCTAAGTTTTGATCAATAAGGCTAGAGCCTTGTTTGGAACGTTGGTTGAGAGCTTCGTTAAAATAATGTAGCGTTTCTTCTTCTTCGAGGGTTTTGCTTAGTTGGTACAAGCTTCGCTTTGCTCCCTCGTTGAAGTGCTGCACGCGCATATTCAACAAGGATTGCAAGTAGTTTATTTGTAAGAATAGCAATCCTATGAAGGTAATTGCCATAAATACGGATAAAAGGATTATACTTCGCTTGTTCATATCTGGTTTTTAACAAAACAAAGATATGATTTTAACATTTCAAATCACACTTTTATTAGAATCATTTAACATTTCGTTTGTCGCCATCTTTGGCATAAGGCTTGCGGTTGTTGTCCGTGGCTTTTTTCTCTTTCATCTTTCCGTCAAATAGCTCATACTGACGGTATTCGCATTCAATAGAACCATTTAAAAGATGATATTTTTTAGAAGGTCGTAGTCCTATTTTGTAGAATCCCTCCATGTTAGAGCTAATAATCCACGCCTCTGATCCTGGAAAACGGTGTTTTAATGTTTCGCCTATTTCAGCGTATAATTTATTGATGCTATTGCCACCGATACGTTCACCGTAAGGAGGATTTGTTACAATAAGGGTTTTGTTTGCAGGAGTTTCCATTTCTGTAAAATCGGCTTTTTGCAAATGAATGTATTTGCTTAGTCCAGCACTTTTACAGTTTTCTTCTGCAATTTGCAATGCTTGAGCAGAATTGTCTGAGCCATAAATTTTATGGGCAAAAGTACGCTCGTTGCTATCGTCATTGTACACTTTATCAAATAGTTCGCTGTCAAAATCAGTCCATTTTTCAAAGGCAAATTCTTTTCTAAATACGCCAGGAGGAATGTTTAGGGCAATCATGGCAGCTTCTATCAAGATAGTGCCCGAGCCACACATGGGGTCGAGAAAATCTGATTCGCCTCTCCAGCCCGTAAGCATAATGAGTCCCGCAGCCAATACTTCGTTGAGAGGGGCTTCTGTTTGTGCGTTTCTGTAGCCACGTTTGTGTAGCGATTCGCCAGAGCTATCTAACGAAATGGTACACGTAGTGTGTGCAATATGGATATTGAGGTATATATCTGGATTGGTAATGCGAACGGTTGGTCGCTCTTGAAATTTTTCTTTAAAATAATCGACAATGGCGTCTTTTACTTTATAGGTTACAAATTTGGAATGACTAAATGTTTCGGAATATACCACTGAGCTGATGGCAAAACTTTGTTTTGTAGAAAGGTATTTTTCCCAATTTATTTTTTTAATTTGCTTGTATATCTCGTCGGCATCTTTTGCTTGAAAACTAGCGATGGGTTTGAGAATACGAATAGCGGTGCGGCAGTGTAAGTTGGCTTTGTATAGCAGTTCATTGTTGCCTGTAAAAGATACGCCTCTGGTTTCTTTTTTGATGTTATTGGCACCTAATAAGGTAAGCTCTTCGGCTAAAATATCTTCGAGCCCTTGTAGGGTTTTGGCGATAAGTGGAGAATCTTTTTGTATCATTGTTTTATTTATCTGTTTGTGCAACAGGTGTTTTGTTGTTTTATTAAGCGGTAACTTGTCTGCGCTCAGACACAATTAGGAGGGCTTCTTCTTTTATAATTGAGGGTAAATTAATGTTGCGTATTTGTAGACTTTTGAGCCATTCGGCTACTTCTTTCTCCCGTAAGGTAAACAAAACTTCTTCGAATTGAGCTATTTCTTGTTGCGAATACGTTTTTTCGTCTCGCAAGCGAAATGTATCTAACTCTTCGTCTTCAAAATAGACAGGAGTAGGCGAGCTTGCCAGCAAGGAATCTGTTTCGCACACTTCATGTGCTCCGCAACATACTTCGAGACCCTCGTTTTCGATTACGGGTGTTATTGTGTCAGCAATATCAGCTGCTTTTTCTCTGCGTGTGTACTTATTCAGCAGGTAAATGACGATACCAAGACTGATAAAAATAATAAATAGTAGCATAGTCGGCTATGGTATGAAAAAGAGTACTAAGGCACAAAGATACGCAATAATTGCCATTTGAAATTCAAAAATAGTGATTTTTTTTTGTCCCGCTTTATAATTGTCCCGCTTCTATTAAAATAATAATTCGATTAATCATGGCGTCTTCGGTATTGTTGTCGTTAAAATCTTCTTTTAAGTTCGCCCCTAAAATGCGGGCGAATCCTTGCCAGAAAAAAGCGGTTAAACCACCCCTATATTCGCGTATCAATTCGTAGGAGCTTTGTTCACATTCTCTGTCGATGAGCTTGATTAATAATTTACCTTGTGAGAAGGTGAACTTTTTGAGCACAGGTTCATATTCTTTAAAGAGTGCTTTTTCGTACGCACGCATGTATTCTTTCCGTTCTTTTTTATCTTCGATTTTAAGCAAAAGCGGATTCACTCGTTCTACTTCTCTGCCTACCATTTTGGCAAAGGGGTATACTTTTTTGAGGTCGCGTACTAACTTATCGTATCGTTTCACATCCTTCTTTTTGGTGTATCTTGGAAATACGATATGGTCTTTTAAGATCACAAGTGCAATGGTATCTTTTCCATCTATTACGCCATTCAGTACATACCCTTGGGCGGTCTTTGCCTCTGGCATAGCCAATGCTCTATGCGGAGCAATTCCGATAGTTCCGAGTAGAGCGATGAGGAGGAGTGTCTGTTTCATACTGATAACGAATTGGCACACGATGTAAATACAAATTTACGCAATTTATTTACGAATTATATAGTTGCCTATTGTAGATTAAGGATACTTAACATTATCTTTGTGCCTTCATTTTTTCACCCTATTCTTTACTGATGAGGAAAATTGTATTGCTACTCTTTTTAGGTGCTAATATGCTGGCTATAAGAGCCTCCGTGTTGGGTGCATTGGATAATCCTCGAAGTGCTGCTATGGGTGGTAGCTATGTGGTATTTGCCAATAATGTGTATGCGTATGCCAATCAAGCATCATTGGGGTATTCGGATAGGTCTGTACTGTCGTTATCGTACCAAAATCGTTTTTTGGTACAAGAATTGAGCTTGGTAAGTATGCGTTTCTCTACACCTCTTCAACGCTTAAATGTGGGCATTTCATCGAGCTTTTTTGGCTTTTCGCAGTATAACGAATTTTCGGTAGGGGTACATGTCTCTCGGGTATTGTCGCCATCCTTTTCGGTAGGGGCACAAGTGGATTATGTGTCTGTTTTGCTTTCGCCAGATGAGGGAAGTGTGGGTGCTTTTGTACCGCAACTCGGCATGATTATGAAAGCGACACCATCTATCGTGCTGGGTGTGCACCTGTACAATTTGACCCTTTCGAACTTGCAAACAGCATATAATACAGAGTATCTTCACAGCAGTATAACCGCGGGCATTGAGTATGTGGTGGATAAAAACTTGCTTTTAGTCGGTCAGTTGAGCAAACCCTTGCGTAGCGATGCTATTGTGTCAGCGGGCATTGAGTATGCAGTAGTGCCCGATTTGCAACTGCGAGCAGGTTTTAGAGCACAAGAGCAGGTAGAGCCCAGTTTTGGTTTGGGCTTGAAAATTGATGTATTGCAATTTGACTTAAGTATGCAGTATCATTCGTTGTTGGGTGTGCTAATTAGTTCGGGTGTTTCGTATTCTTTTCGCAAATAAATGCGTGCAATGAAAGGGAGATTGTTCTTTTGTTCGCTTGCATGTTTCTACTTCTCTCACTTCGGAGGTGTGTTGATGGCACAATCGTACCTCGCTGTAATTGATAGAATTGTAGAAAAAAGCATTGAAAATGACGATGAAATCAGCCTTGATGACACCTATGAAGATTTGTTGCGACTAGCAGAATCGCCGTTCAATATCAACACTTGCACGAGAGAGGAACTGGAACAACTGTTTTTTCTGTCTCCTTTTCAAATAGAAAGCTTGCTCTATTACCGCTATTCATTTGGCACTATTTATACGCTTTACGAATTGCAATTAGTAGAAGGATTTGACGATGAAACCGTTCATTTTCTACTTCCCTTTGTGTATGTTGATGCTTCGGTTCAAGAGCCATCTTCTTTGTCGCTTGCCAATGCTTTTCGGTATGGCAAACAGCAATTGCTCGCACGTACAGATTATACTTTGCAGAAAAAAGTGGGTTACACCCCTTTGGCTACGCCATCAAACAGGTATTTAGGTAATCCTTTTTACACCCAGTTGCGGTATCAATATAGCAGTAAATTTGTGTCATTGGGGGTGAGTATGGAAAAAGATGCGGGCGAGCCTTTCGATTTTGTACAAAACAAAGGGTTTGATTTTTATTCCGCCCATGCCTTTGTCTCTTCGTTGTGGAAATTTAAACACCTCGCTATTGGTCAGTATAAGCTGAATTTTGGTCAGGGTTTGGTGGTGCAATCGAGTCCACGTTTCGGACGCTCATCTATATTCAGCAATACCTTGTATGGCGAGGGTATTAGCAAAAGTGCTTCGGTTAGTGAGTTTGATTATTTTCGTGGCATAGCCGCTACTTTTGTACAAGATAAATGGATGATAAGTTCCTTTTATTCGCATACGCCAATAGATGGAACAATCGAACTCGATGAAAACGCTCAACCCACTATTTCGTCTATCAAAACCGATGGTTTGCATCGTACAGAATCTGATTTTGAGAAAAAACACCTTGCATATCAAACCGTAGCAGGAGGCAATGTCCATTATCAATTTCCGTTTATTAAGATTGGGGCAACTGCCGTTTCATACCAATTGGATAAACCCCTTATTACTTCGGTGAAACCGTATAATATGTATTATTTTTCAGGAACACATCATTACAATGTGGGCATCGATTACCGTGCCCGCATACACCAGTTTCAACTAGCAGGGGAGATTGCTCTGGATAAAAATACGGCTTTTGCACAGCTCCATTCATTGGCTTTTCAGCCTATTTCTCGTTTTGGCCTTACGGCTTTGTACCGCCATTATGCACCGAATTACGTAGCCCCTTTAGCCAAAGCATATATGCAAAATAGCAGTTCGTCGAACGAAGAGGGTTTGTTTTTAGGTACAGAAATATTACCTTTTAAAAAATGGAAAGTAACCGCATACCTCGATGTATTTTCCTTTCCGTGGTTGCGTTACTTGGTAAATGCTCCTTCGCAAGGCTATCAAGGATTTTTGCAAACACAGTATATGCCCAATCGAAATGCCACGTTTCTTGTGCAATACAAAACGAGTTCCAAACAGCAAAATATGGGTGAAGAAGATAGCCCAGCGCCGATGCTCGGAACGGCCAATAAACAAGAATGGCGTATGCAAATGGATGTAAAAATGCTACACCGCATATTCCTGAAAACAGCCGTTCAAACCACGCATTTTGACACCGATGTACAATCTTCTACATACGGCTTGCTGATGTATCAAGATGTTGGATACGAGTTTGCAAATCCAGCCTTGTCGCTATATGTACGCTACTCTATTTTTGATGCCGAAAATTATGACAATCGCCTGTATGCTTACGAGCGTGATGTGCTGTACGCATTTGCTGTGCCTATGTATTACGGACAAGGTAGGCGTGTGTACCTCAATCTAAGGTATAAGCCTATGCCAGCTTTGAGTTGTTATTTTAAAATAGCCCATACGTATTATACCAACAGACAAGAAATTGGCTCGGGAGGAGAAACCATTGCTGGCAATCGAAAAACGGATGTACGTTTGCTCCTTAACTGGCGTTTTTAGTACTGTATATAGTAGGAACTTTTTTTCTTATAGCTCCTTTTTTTCTCGCTGCCGCTGATTTTTTGATCTGTTAATTCACGTTTTTTTTCGTTATTTCAGATAGTCGTAGGGCACAGGTCTCCCGATAGCTATCGTGGAAGACCTGCATCAGCAAAAGTCCGTGATTTTTTGTTGTAATCATACACCACACCAAAGGATTGGTGCGGTAGCGTTGTGCGGAAATATTTGGAAAATCTCCGATGAAATCGATGTTTTTAAGTAATGCGAAGCGATTTTATCTTTTTTTTAAAAACCGTAAAACAGCCCGATGTTCCAATCAATGCCCATGAGTGTATGCGAGGCGGGGGTCGAAGTATAAGCGTTGCTATTCTCCATTGTCCACGTAAAGGTGTTTTGCGTATAACGCATGCTGTGCGAGGCATAGCTCCAACTTGCTTGAAACTGCAACCCGAATTTTGATTTTTCGCCAAAGCGAAACCATTCCCAACGAGCGTCTAGTTCAGGATTTACGATAAAGGCTGAGGATGGTTTAATGGCAAAATCGAGCATCCGTCGTTCGTTGCTATTGTATTTTTTTTGCCACATAGTTATGTTGTTTGCAGATAACTGACTCAATCCTCCACGCAAGTGCAATGTCCCTGTAATTTTTCCGCTTTCAAATGGTACAGCTACACCGAGCAGGTAGCGTTCGTTGTTCACGGCGAGATACTCTGATTCGTTCGGCACATACGCGTAATACGTAGGAGAATAATATGCCGTAGGAGCTTCCATCGTAAAAGGAAAAGAGGCGTAATTAGCCGAAATAGCAAAACGCTCGGTGGGATAATACAGCAATTTGAGCTGAAAATGATCCGTTTCGAGGGCACTATTGACGTAGGTTTTAATATCTGTATGCAACTTTGGGGTAATTATAAAATAGGCGTTTATACCTAAATAGAAATCGCTGTTGTATTGCATATAATGCATGAAATCTACTTGCCCATTAGGGTTGCTCTTTTCGATGTTTATTTCACTGCTTCCTGCAAATGCACTGATGCGGGCTCGTTGCACAAACGGAATAGAATAAAACCCGAAGCTTTGAGCGATGGGGAGCAAAATAAGAATTAAGCTGATGTATAAAGTTTTCATTTTACTATTCGTTTGTGTCGATTAATTCGATGTTTTCTGTTTCTATTACCAAATTTGTATCATTGTCGAATTCTACGGTGATTCTAAATTGAGCAGAGGTGTTTTCAATGCGTTCTTGGCATACGAGTGAGAACCGAATTTGTGGATATGAACTTACTTTATCGTGTACCAAAGTGTAAAAATCAGCCAATGTTCGATATAAATAATCGCCAGTACGAGGTTCTTCTGGCAAGACTAAAAACGTATCCGACACATCTGTGTTGGCAGGTAGCGTAGGCGAGAAATCGGCGAGTGTTACAATGCTGATTTTCCGTATAGCGTGCACAGGTTTGTACATTGGCTCTATCGGACTGTATGCTTGGCAACTGTTGATTATAAAATCGGTACAACTCGCTTGAGAGCCATACATTCTACTATCGTACAAATCGATTTCAAAAGCAACCGCGTTTTTGTGCATTGTATTGCTTGCGTTGTAGCTCAAATATTCGTTGCTATTGTCCAAATTACGAACCCGTATTTCATTTATTTCAAAATCCCGAATGCCAGCACTTTCCGTTGGACCACAGCTTTGGAATATACCCAATATGCTGAGAATGAAAAAGATAGAGAATATTTTTGTAAATCGTTTCATAGGATATTTTTAGTAAAATGACTATAAAAGTAACCAAATCTTACACAAGCTCGTCCATATTACCCACTATTTCGAGACCCGCAATAGAACTCGTTCCTTCAAAAATGACCGTAGCGTGTTTGTTCGTAACTGTAAGCTTTAGCGTGGCATCTACACTCTCGGCGATGCGTCTATTCATAGAGCCTTTTACAGGTGCTTTTAATAGTCCCGATTTGCTGCGGTAAGTTTCTATCAGATAGCTGGCGCAGATTTGTAATCTGTGTCTTCTCCGCTCCCGCACGAACCTTTCGTGTGGGATGTATTCTTCATCAAATCAAACTAACCCGAACCTTCTTAGTTTTCAATTTGCTATTGTTCAATTTTTCTATCAGCATGTCGGCTACATCATCATGCACAGATACGTAGGTGCAGTTTTGTTTTATTTCGATAACGCCGAGCTGCTCCTTTTCTATCTGTCCTTGTTTGAAGAATAACCCTGCTACATCGCCTTTCGATATTTTATCGAGTCGTCCGCCTGTAATGTACAAGGTTTGCCATTGTATTACTGGTGGCAGTGTTGATTTTTCTAACTCATCGGTAGAGATGCTTGCAGGTGCAATTTCTTGGATGAAATCGGGTAATTCTTCGTTTTCCCATGCCAAAATATAGGCGATTCCATCACGGTTCATGCGGGCTGTTCGTCCGTTGCGGTGCGTAAATTCTTTGTTGCGTGATGGAAGTTGATAATGAAGAATGAATTTTATTTCGGGAATATCCAGTCCACGCGCAGCCAAATCGGTAGCTACGAGCAGTCGAGCAGTACCGTTTCTGAATTTTACGAGTGTTCTGTCTCTATCAATTTGTTCCATATCGCCATGAAAATTTTCATGCTGAATATGGTTGTCACTTAAAAAACCACTGATGCGTTCCAAGGCATCTTTGAAATTGCAAAATATGATACCTGGCTGAGGTCCAATAAAAGCCAAAGCTCTTTTCAGGGATTCTAATTTATCTTTTTCAGGCGAAAGGAGTAGTTTTACCGTTAGTTGAGAACTGTTTTCCAAAAGGTAATTGATAAATACAGGTCTTTGCAAGCCCACAAATTCAGGGATTCTAACATCGCTAGTGGCTGAGGTTAATATCCGCTGGCGAACATTGGGTAGGGCTTCCACAATTTCTATCATTTCTTTTTCAAAACCAATTTCGAGTGATTTATCATATTCATCGAGCACCAGGGTATTGATATGTTCCAAAGAAAAGGTATCTCGTCTGAATCTGTCAGCTACACGCCCAGGTGTACCAATAAGAATGGCAGGACGGTGTTTTAGATCGATTCTATCGAGCGACCCTGCCCGTCCGCCATATACGGCGTTTACTTTAAAACCAGAACCTATTTTACGGGCTACTTGTTCTATTTGCTGTGCCAATTCCCGCGAAGGAACAAGGATAAGCAGTTGAATATCGGGGCAATTTGCGTCCAATCTTTCAATCAAAGGCAATAGAAATGCCAATGTTTTACCCGTTCCTGTGGGCGAAAGCAATACCACATCCGATTTCTTCCGTATCGTTTTGCTTGCCTCTTCCTGCATAGGATTGAGGGTTGTAATGCCAAATTTGCTGAGAAAGGAGTTTGCTGAGTTCTCGTCGGCGTTTTCTTGTTGATTCGTGCTATTTGTTGTCATGTTGTGAATGCGGTGTTTATGTTCGTTTGTTATTTATATTGCTTTTGGATTTAAAAAATGATCGATTTCATCCTGTATTTCAGAACTTAGTTGCGTATATACGATGGCAGTTTGAGCATCTTTCGCTGCAACTCTTTTTGATTTGATTATACGGTTATTTTTGAAAACAAATACCCTATTCGAGCAATCTTCCATATTGACAAGCAATAAATTTTCTTCTGGTGTTGCTTTCATCTTTTTGAGTCGGCTGTTTTTTTAATACTCTTATAGTGATTCCTTACGGTGAATAAATTGACCGTAAGTCTAGCAGAGTAATGCACAAAGGTATTACTATTTCTCCAAACCTCCTCTACAGAATTTCAGATTTCCCTGTATTCCTATTCTTATATTTTACAAACAAACTTCTTCCAAAGCATACAACAATCTATTTTGAGCACCTTCGTGCGAGCCAAAAATAGAACGATAAAGTGTTCCTTCGGCTGTGACTAATAGCCATTGAGGCGTGCCGTCCGACTGAAAATGGTCGTACACTTTGTGTTCTTCGTCAAGGTAAATCGGGAAAGGTAATTCGTCGATGGTAAAAATGCTTTTGATATCTTGTTCTGTCGTTTTAGTGTTGCCAAAGTTGACATGAATGCCAATTACTTGTAGCGATGCGAATTTCTGTTGGTATTCGTATGCCAAAGGAATGGCTCTGCCCGTGCAACCCAAACATTGATTGTTGTACATGATGAGTAGGAGAGGTTTTCCTTTGTATTTATCCAGTAAATTGACTTTATCATAGTTAAAGTCTTTTACTATAATGGATTCTATGCTCTTGTTTGCGTTCATATTATATGTGTTGTTTGGGGTTTTTATGCCTGTTTTCTATCTGAGAAAGAATGAGTTGTAAATTTAGCGACTATTTTTGTAAGTAGCTCTATGTTATTGATAGACAAATGCGTACCGATTTTCTTATAAAAAATCGGTACGCATTTGTCTTTTTTCGGGTTTAACGCAATTATAATTGTTGTAGTATCCAAGAATTAGAATAAATAATGATTAGAAATGAAT
>JAGNUZ010000118.1 GCA_017986765.1 Paludibacteraceae bacterium
AGACTCACCATATTGCTGTACAGTGCGTTTTCCCACATGGGGAACAGCCAGCAATTCTTTGTCGGAAGTAGGGAGCGATTGCACAATGCCCAACAAGGCTTTTTGGTGCATAATGGCATATACAGGTAAACTTCTATCTTCGGCCTCTTCTTTTCGCCAAGAGCGTAACTCTTCGTATAGTGCTGGATGTGGTATTTCGTCACTCGCAACCACTGTCGTCTTTTTTTCTTTGGTACTTGTCCGTTTTTTGCTCTCGTTTTTCTCTATGCTAGCCTCTAACTTGGCTTTTTGATAGGCATGAACAGAAAAATTTTGTGATATAGCACTCGCCAAGCAGGCATGATGCACTCGCAATTGGCGCAGGCATTGCTGTTGAATATCAGCTAATTGCTGTTCGGTTTCTTTGCTATCTATGTCGATTTCCAAATCAGCAATAAAGGGAGTTATTTCTTTTTCTAGTAACGTAGAAAAATACTGTGCTGCCGACTGGATGCGTTCATGCAAGGCTGCATCACTAGTATAATCGGTACTCGCACGAAAAAGAGACGAAAACACGGGAATAAAACGCTCGCTTACTTGCACTATTTTTTCGTTGGTCGTTTGCCTTACTGTTCGCAATTGCTCTGTAAGTTGTGGGTAAAGTGCATGCAATGTCGTTTGCTCAAACAAGCGAACCAAGCGTTGAATCAATTTATATAGGGGTGTAAACTGCACCATTTCGCTTACTAATTGATAGAAATACGTTTTTTCGAGAAGCACAATGCGTGCCTCATCGGGTGCATTGGCTTCGGAATGGGCATCAAATTCGTGGATTTCGGCATCTTTGATAATCGCTCTATGCGGAATAGGAGCACCCAATACCAAGCCATCTAGGGTACGACAACGACTAAGTGCCACATACGTTTGCCCATGAGCAAAAGAAGAGGCAGCATCAATAATGGCTCTATCAAACGTAAGCCCTTGACTCTTGTGTATGGTAATTGCCCACGCCAAACGAAGGGGATATTGTTCAAAATAACCTTCTATCTCTTCGGCTATTTCGTTGGTATCTTTGTTCAGCACATATTTCGCATTTGTCCATGTTGCTTTTTCGAGCATAAAGGACTGTGCATCATTTTCTCCTTGCACCTCTATGCTTTTTGCACTTATTGATACCACTTTGCCCAATTTGCCATTGTAAAAACGCTTTGGGTTCGTAACATCATTTTTGATAAACATAATTTGAGCACCTTTTTTGAGCACCAGATATTCCTCTGTTGGATACGAAGACGGCGGAAAATTACCCTCTGTTTTCGATGCAAAAGTAAATTCTTCGGCATCTATTTCGGCTAAATGCTGTTGATTAATGGCATACGCCTGGTTGTTGTGCGTAGTTAGTCGGATGTATTTCTCGTCCTCTTTGGGCGAAAAGCCAGGTATATAACGTTTGTTTAATTCGGCTAAGGTTTCGGCAGAAGCGTCATTGTTTCGTATTTGATTCAGCAAATGCAAGAAATGAACTTCTGTTTGTCGAAATACTTGTTTGAGCTCAATAGTAATGTAAGGCGTTTGTTGCAAGGCTTTGCTATTAAAGAAGAATACGCCATCGTAATACTGTTCCAACAAATTTCGCTCTGTATCTTTTACTACGGGCGAGAGCTGGTGCAAATCGCCAATAAGCAATAGTTGCACACCACCAAATGGAACCGTTGTTCGCCTATAACGGCGTAACATCTCGTCGATACTATCGAGCAAATCGGCTCTCACCATGCTTATCTCGTCGATAACCAAGAGGTCGAGACTACGAATAATATTGATTTTTTCTTTGCTAAATAGAAATTTCTTGTCGGTCGAAAACTCCGTTCCAGGAATATAAGGAGCGAAAGGAAGTTGAAAAAATGAGTGAATAGTAACACCTCCTGCATTAATCGCCGCAATACCCGTAGGTGCAAGTACAAGCATGCGTTTAGGTGATGCCTCTTTTAGCTTTTGCAAAAAAGTTGTTTTACCTGTTCCTGCTTTTCCCGTTAGGAATAAGTGTGTACCTGTTTGTACCACACACCGCCATGCTAATTCTATTTCTATATTTGTCTCCATTGCTATGTGCAAAAGTACGATATATCTTTAGAATAGAATATTTTTAAATGTGCATTTGTAAAATATTCATCAACAAAATTGCGTTTTTACAATATTTGTGGTATTTTTACAAACATTACAGATTGCGTGAAAATTTTCTGTCTTGTAGGTGCATTTAGTTCTTCCTAATAAATAGTGAGGATATGTAAAAATGAAGTATACTATGAACATACGCTTCTCGCTTTTATGTATAGCGACATCCTGCTCAACCAACTGAATCGAATGAGGATATAGCTACTTTAATGTACCATTGTGGAGTGGCCGTAGAAATGAATTATGGTGTAGTGTATAACAATACTTTGATGAGCTCTGGGTACGTCTCGAATGCATATACCGCATTGGCTACCAACTTTGGGTATTTATCAGCAATGTTTGGCTGGAACCATATCCATACATATCGGGCAATTCTTTTCGATTCTTTTACACGTCGTTAAATACTATAGAAACACAACAGATAGTGAAAGAGATTGTATTTACAAGGGAATTTACTACCTACAATCATACAAAAGAAGAGTATAACCCACCTATAGTAACAACTTATGTAAATACACTATACGAAACGGACAATATCGTCATACATTTACAATTCTATTAAAAAATGCTATATGAAAGAAGATCAATTTATGCAACTTGCCATCGACTTGGCTACGCACAATGTAGAGAGTGGGAAAGGGGGTCCTTTTGGTGCCATAATAGTAAAAGACGGAGCAATTATCAGCAAGGCTTGCAATTCGGTAACATCGACCAACGACCCTACGGCTCATGCTGAAGTAAATGCTATCCGAGAGGCTTGTAACAAATTACACACATTTGATTTAGCAGGATGCGAGCTATACACCAGTTGCGAACCCTGCCCAATGTGCTTGGCTGCCATTTATTGGTCTCGCATCGAAAAAGTATATGTATCAGCGAATCAGCACGATGCAGCAGAAGCGGGTTTTGATGATGCTTTTCTGTACACAGAATTTGCGCTACCAAAAGAGAAACGCTCCATTCAACCCATCACACTTTTAGCCAAACTAGGCAAAGCTCCTTTTAAAGCCTGGATGGCAAAAGAAAATAAAATTCCATATTAATATAAAAAAGACGAAAAGAAGAAGCTGAACACCAACTCTTTTTCGTCCTAAAGAATACACTTGCAAAAATAAACCTTTCGCTATTTATTTGATGAAGATTTTTGCATTTTCCGCTACGTCTTCCGTTATCCAAGTATTCCCTCCAATAACTGCATTTTCGCCAATCACAATCCGACCCAAAATGGTAGCACTGGCATAAATAACTACATTATCTTGAATCATTGGATGCCTTACAATACCCTTGATTGGCACTTTATGTTCATCTACTGGAAAGCTTTTTGCACCCAAGGTTACTCCTTGATAAATGCGTACATTGTTGCCAATAATACAAGTTTCGCCAATTACCACACCCGTACCATGGTCAATCGCAAACGACTCGCCAATTTTGGCTCCTGGATGAATGTCAATACCTGTTTCGGCATGTGCCATTTCGGTAATAATGCGTGGAATAATCGGTATTTCGAGCAAAAAAAGTTCGTGTGCAATGCGGTAATTCGTAATAGCACGCAAGCCTGGATACGATAGAATAATTTCACCATAACTTTTCGCTGCCGGATCCATTTTGAACAAAGCCTCTACATCTGTACGCAAGGTTTGCTTTATGCGTGGCAATTGTTTAATAAACGACAAAGTCAGCGTGTAAGCTTTTTCTCGTTTTGACTCTAAATCAATATCTTCTTCTTTGCAATGAAAACACAAACCTGCATACACTTGTTCCCACAAAAGGGTAAACACTTTTTCTAAATTGACACCTATGTGGTATGGCAAAGTCGTTTTGTTTATACTTCCATTGCCAAAAAAACCAGGAAATAAGATAGAACGAGTCAACTTGATAATATCTTTCATCATTGCCCTTGAGGGAAAAGGTTCGCCTTCTTTATTCGGGTGAAATAATTGCTCGCTTGGACATAAATCGGTTAACTCATCAATGATAAGTTTCATTTCCGTTGCATAATAGTTTTTTTTCATGCTGTAATGTGCTTTTCTTATTGTAAAACGCTGTCGTACAACGCTTTGTTTTTCAAAATATCAATGGCTTTGTTCACAAAATCACTTGACTGGTTTACCAATTCAAAATACTCATTCGTTGACCATAAATGCCTGGCAATAAGCGACTTAATGTGAATATCAAGCAAAGGTTTTGTATCAGCCCATTCCTCTTCTGTAAAAGCAATTTCTTTTTCTTGCAACTCTTGCTTTACAAGCGTCAAAACCTCTTGCGGATTAAAATCCTTTTTATATTCGTCAAAAGTAGTAAATTGTTTTGATAATATTGCCCTATGTTTATCTACATAATTTATTGATACCTTAATCGTAATGCTATTTTGCATCAATTCACGGTACAATTTCGTATATTTACTCGTATCTGCTGGCACAAATACATCTGGCATAATACCGCCACCACCGTATATAGTCCGCTTGCTTACCAAGGTCGTACATTTCAGCGAATCGGCAAACGTAATGCTATCTGCCGACACAAATTCGCCATGCTTAAATCGGGCTGATATATCATCGTTGTACTGCTCGTTTCCTTTTTCGTAAGGACGCTGAATACTTCTGCCCGAAGGTGTATAGTAACGGGCTACGGTTAGGCGAATCTCCGACCCATCGGGCATGGGTATAGGTCTTCGTACCAACCCTTTGCCAAAAGTACGCCTGCCTACAATTACGCCTCTATCCCAATCTTGCACAGCTCCTGAC
>JAGNUZ010000023.1 GCA_017986765.1 Paludibacteraceae bacterium
CCATTACCTCTGCATTACCCTATGCTAACGGACCTGTACACATCGGACATTTGGCTGGAGTGTATATTCCTGCTGATATTTATGCCCGCTATCTTCGCCTAAAGGGGCAAGATGTTTTATTCGTTGGGGGTTCAGATGAGCATGGTGTTCCTATTACTATTAAAGCAAAAAAAGAGGGAGTTAGTCCACAAGATATCGTAGATAGATACCATACTATTATCAAACAAGCGTTTCAAGATTTTGGCATTACCTTTGACGTGTATTCGCGTACTACCTCTAAAACTCACCACGAAGTAGCTTCTACTTTTTTCAAAACATTATACGATAAAGGTGAATTTGTTGAAAAAACATCTGAACAGTACTTTGATGAAGAGGCACAACAATTTTTAGCTGACCGCTACATTTTGGGTACATGTCCTCATTGTAAAAATACGCATGCCTACGGCGATCAGTGCGAAGCCTGTGGCACATCACTGAGTCCGCTCGATTTGATAGACCCAAAATCGACTATTTCTGGTAGTATTCCTGTGCTCAAAGAAACCAAACATTGGTATTTGCCTCTTGATAAACACGAAGATTGGTTGCGTAAATGGATTCTCGAAGACCACAAAGAGTGGAAACCCAATGTATATGGTCAGTGCAAAAGCTGGTTAGACATGGGTTTGCAGCCTCGTGCCGTGAGTCGCGATTTGAATTGGGGTATTCCAGTTCCTGTAGAAGGAGCCGAAGGAAAAGTTCTCTATGTGTGGTTCGACGCTCCTATCGGATACATTTCCAATACCAAAGAATTATTGCCCGATACATGGGAGTTGTGGTGGAAGGATGCAGAAACGAAATTAGTCCATTTTATTGGCAAGGACAATATTGTGTTTCATTGCATTGTATTTCCTGCCATGCTTAAAGCTGAAGGGTCATTTATCTTACCCGAAAATGTACCCTCTAATGAGTTTTTAAACCTCGAAGGGGATAAGATTTCTACTTCGCAAAATTGGGCTGTATGGTTGCACGAATATTTAGTTGATTTCCCTGGCAAGCAAGATGTATTGCGCTATGTTCTTACCGCTAATGCTCCCGAAACCAAGGATAACGATTTTACGTGGAAAGATTTGCAAGCCCGTAACAACAATGAATTAGTAGCCATTTATGGCAATTTTGTGAATCGTAGTTTGGTGCTTACGCAAAAATATTTTGAAGGAAAAGTTCCTTCAATGGGCATTTTGATGGAGTCTGAAAATGGTGTTCTGCAAGAAATGGCAACAGTAAAATCCAAACTCGAAAACTTATTAAACAACTATAAATTTAGAGATGCACAAAAAGAAGCCATGCATTTGGCTCGTATAGGAAATAAATATTTAGCTGATACCGAACCTTGGAAATTGGCTAAAACAGATATGGAGCGTGTAGCTACTATCCTGAATGTCTCTTTACAGATTAGTGCAAACTTAGCCATTGCTTTTGAACCATTTTTGCCATTTAGTTCGCAAAAACTACGCACTATGCTTGGTCTAGATTCATTCTTATGGGATAATTTGGGAAGAACGGATTTATTGCCTGCGGGGCATCAGATACAGACAGCGGAATTACTATTCGATAAAATCGAAGATGCTGAGATAGAGGCACAAGTACAAAAATTATTGGATACAAAAAAAGCCAATGCTTTAGCCGATTTCGTTCCCAAACCACTCAAAGAGAAAGTGGCGTTTGACGATTTTATGAAACTGGATATTCGTGTGGGTACGGTACTCGATTGCCAGAAAGTGCCTAAAGCTGATAAGTTATTGCAATTTAAAATAGACGATGGGATAAAAGGTCGCACTATTGTGTCGGGTATAGCGCAGTTCTACAAGCCTGAAGATTTAATTGGCAAGCAAGTATGCTTCATTGCTAATTTTGAACCACGTAAGCTCAAAGGCATCTCTAGCGAAGGCATGATTCTCTCTGCCGAAGATAGTGATGGACGATTGGTTATTATCTCGCCTAGCGACTTGGTGAAAAACGGCGTTCCTGTTTCGTAGAGTACAAAAGTATTTCACCCTATTAATAAAGAAGGCTGAGTAATTAAATTACTCAGCCTTCTTTGTAGATTATTTTATAGAATCTTATTCTTGATTCAATGTTACGCGTTTGAAATCGGTAACAGTTAAGTCTTTGTTTGTTTGAGTTAAGTATTGTTGAATCGTTATTTTGCTATCTTTTACGAATGCTTGTTCCAACAAAGTAGATTCTTGGTAGAATTTATTCAAACGACCTTGAGCAATTTTTTCAATCATTGCTTCTGGCTTTCCTTCTTGACGAGCTTTGTCTGCTGCAATTTCCAATTCTGTTGCAATAACGTTTGCAGGTACAGAGTCTCTGTTCAATGAAACTGGGTTCATTGCTGCAATTTGCATCGCTACATCACGTGCTACTGTTGTGCTAGTGTCGGCTAAGTTAAATGCTGCAATAGTCGCTAGTTTATTCCCTGAGTGAATGTAAGCTACAGTGGTTGCACCTTTTACAAACTCATAATAACCTAATTCCATTTTCTCTCCAGTAATCCCACTTTTGTCAGTGATTACGTTTGCAATGTTTGAGCTTCCTATTGTTAAAGCCAATACATCTTCTAGTGTAGCAGGTTGTTTTTCCATTACTACATCTAAAATGCTTTGTGTTAGTGCAATAAAATCTGCATTTTTAGCCACAAAGTCCGTTTCGCATTTAAGTGCGATACATGCTGCAAAACCATCTTTGCTTGCAGAAAGAACACAGCCTTCAGAGGCTTCTCTGTCGCTGCGTTTAGCAGCTACTGCTTGTCCTTTTTTTCTGATAATTTCTACTGCTTTGTCGAAATCTCCGTTCGACTCGGTAAGTGCATTTTTACAATCCATCATGCCTGCACCAGTCATTGTGCGCAATTTGGATATTTCAGCCATTGTTACTGCCATGATATTTTATTTTTTAATAGTTTCACAAAAAAAAGTTACAACTGCCACTAATTCTGATAAAGAAAGAGTTTTAGTTGTAACATATTCATAAAATAAACTCTAGGGGAAAAATATTATTCTTTTTCTTCTTTTAGAAATTTATCTGCAATATTTGCATTCAGAACAGATTCGTCAACACCTCTTTTTGCTCTAACTTTAGCAGGAGATTTTGATTTTTTGCCACCTTCTAATGAGCCTTCTGCAGACTCCATTTCGATTTTGTCATTTTTTCTTTCTTGCAAGCCTTCTTGAATAGCTGCAACGATTGCTGTTAAAATCGTATCTACTGATTTAGCTGCATCGTCATTCGCTGGTATTACGTAGTCAATGTTGTTAGGATTTGAGTTTGTATCAACAATTGCGAATACTGGAATACCTAAGCGGTTTGCTTCTTTAACGGCAATTTGTTCTTTCATTACATCTACTATGAAAAGTGCAGCAGGCAAACGAGTAAGGTCTGCAATACTACCTAAGTTCTTTTCTAGTTTTTCTCTTTGACGAGAAATTTGTAATCTTTCTCTTTTTGATAAGTTTTCCATTGTGCCATCTGTTCCCATTTTGTCGATAACCGACATCTTTTTCACAGCTTTACGGATAGTAGGGAAGTTGGTAAGCATACCACCAGCCCAACGTTCAGTAATGTATGGCATATTTACAGAGCTAGCTTTGTCTGCAATAATGTCTTTTGCTTGTTTTTTAGTAGCTACAAACAATATTTTTTTGCCTTGTTTAGCAATGTGAAATAAAGCTTCAGCAGCTTCATCAATTTTTACTACTGTTTTGTGTAGGTCAATGATGTGAATGCCATTATGTTCCATAAAAATATAAGGAGCCATAGCTGGATTCCATTTTCTTTTTAGGTGACCAAAATGTGCACCTGAATCTAATAAATCTTGAAAATTAGTTCTTGACATGTTTTTCTTTTTTGTTTTGTTTACTTTCTTTTTTGTTTTCAATTGCAGGGTAGTTTGTGTACCAAAGTCGCTGCAATTTAGATACTAAACGTACTCTATTTACTTCTTGCTGTATAAAACTCAAACAAGCAAATATAGTAATTGCATATTAACGCTTGCTGAATTGGAATTGTTTACGAGCTTTTGGTTGACCTGGTTTTTTACGTTCCACTTCGCGTGGGTCACGAGTCATAAAGCCTTCTGATTTCAAAGCAGATTTGTCTTCTGGGTTGATTTTCACCAAAGCACGAGCAATTGCCAATCGTAGGGCTTCTGCTTGTCCTTTAAACCCGCCACCATTTAAGTTTACGTGGATATCGTATTTTTCTGTTACCTCTAATTTGGAAAGTGGTTGTTTTACAATAAATTGTAATAATCCTGATGGAAAATATATAGCCAACTCTCTTTTGTTAATCGTAATATTGCCTTTACCTTCTCTCACAAATACGCGAGCTACAGCGGCTTTTCTTCTTCCTAGTGCATTTATAGTTTCCATATTTTCTATTTAAGAGCGTTTAAGTCGATAATTTTAGGAGTTTGTGCTGCATGTGGATGCTCAGCTCCGTCATAGATATATATATTACCAAGTAATTGATCGCCTAAACGATTTTTTGGCAACATACCTTTTAATACTTTGTTGAAAAGACGATCAGAGCCTTTTTCTTGTAAACGTTCAGGAGTCATTTCTCTTTGTCCACCAGGGTGTCCTGTGTAACGTAGATAGATTCTGTCAGTCCATTTTTTGCCTGTCATTTTCACTTTGTCAGCATTGATAATGATTACATTATCACCACAGTCAACATGAGGAGTAAAACTTGGTTTATATTTTCCTCTTGCCAATTTTGCTACTTTAGAACACATACGACCCATAATTTGGTCAGTAGCATCTACCACAACCCACTCTTTTTGTACAGTTGCTTTATTAGCAGAAATAGTTTTGTAACTTAAGGTATTCACAATAATAATTAAATTAAAAATTTTACACTTTATTTGTTTCTTAGCAATCTAAGGTCTTTAGGCTAAAAAGATTCTTACCCGCTAACAACTAAACACTTACGTGCGTGGTGAAATAATCGGACTGCAAAAATACTCTATTTTTCTGAAACATAAAAACTTTTCAACAATTTTATTTTCATTTTTGGTGTTTTGTTTAGCAAAGGAATCTATTCATAGCCATTTAGTTATAACCAATACCAATAAGTTACGTATGTCCATAGTACAAAACGCAAAAATTTGCCTATGAATATGGATGCTGTGGTGAGCCAAATGTTGGCTCGTAAGTATCCTGCTGCAATGGCTATAAAATCACCAACAATCGGTAAAAAGGAGAAAAAAGTAGCTAAAGCAGCTTTTCCTTGAATTTTGTGTTGCCATCGTTCTACTTTGTCGGCAGGTACATGTAGGTAGCGTGTAATCCATTCCGTTTTACCCAACCGACCTAGAAAATAGCAAGTCATGCCTCCCAGCCAATTGCCAAGGGTTGCGGCTACTATGTATAGCCAGACATTCGAAGGGTCGTTATACAACAAGCCCGAGAAAACAAGTTCTGCACTAAATGGAAGAACCGTTGCCGCCAAGAATGCGGCGATAAATAAGCCGATATAGCCGTATGCGGTTAAGAAAATCAAGAATTCTGCTATCATAAAATAAAAGACATCAAGAACCAAATGATAGCCACTATCCAAAATACATAAAATAGAATACGAGCAAATTTTGATGTATTCGTAGCAAAGAAGTGTGCGAAGAGCATACTTAAAAAGAAGGATATAAATGGGATTTCGAATAAGAAAATATGAGGAGAAAAGAGGGCGCTTGCAATGGAGGCTGCTAATAGGAGATAGATAAACCCGATGGTATTTCGAGTTTTTATTTTTTCATTGTTGAAATTGCCAATAAACTGCATAAATGCCAATAATGCAACTAAACCTAATAGTCCAAAATAAATAAGATGCCCTATTTTTACGTAAGGCGTTTCAGGTAGGGAAAAGTGCAGGCGATAGAGGAAATTATTAAAATCGCCGATCAAAAAAGAAATTGTGCCAACCAATATATAGGGGAAGCTTGTGCCAAAAAATGTGGCTAGTATATTTTTAAGGTGTAGCTGTTGATACATATAAAAACCGATATAAAATATAGGCATAAAGAACAACATGCGGGTGTAAAACATGCTTCCAATCGCAATGTATAAACCAATATCGAATGCTTGAGAGCCTGAATACTGCTTGCCTTGCATGCTCAAAAACCGAATAAAAGCGATGAGTAAAAATACTAAGCCAATAATACCAGGATTCAGGTTGTGCGATGGGTCGCTAAGTCCCATTAGTAATACCATAAAGAGAATAAGCAGGGCTGATTTCTTTTTGATAAAGAAATACTTGTTGTTTGCAAAAAAGGTGACAACGGCAATGAGCACTACCAGTAAAAAAGCGATTCCTTTAGATGCTAGAGAATTATATTCAATATGCTCCGTAAGGTAGTAGAATAAAATGCTTTTTTCCGCAGGAAATATACCTATAGCAGGAGTAATAAAAGCTTTAATCCAAAAGGCAACAGCGAAGATTCCGGTAAATAATAGAATTGACCAAGGTGCTAAAATCTGATGTCGATCCTCTCTCCACGTCATGCTACGTCGAATCCTATATCAGAACGGAAGTATTTTCCTTTGTAATTGATTTTTGTTGCATTGCGAAAAGAACAAGCAAGAGCCTCTTCTTTATTTTTGCCATATGAACTGAGAGCTATTACACGTCCGCCATTGGTTACAATATCGTTTCTGTTTGCTTTTGTGCCTGCATGAAAGACGAGACTATCTTTTACGGTTTCCAATCCGCTGATGACATCTCCTTTGGTGTAATCACCAGGATAACCGCCTGCTACGAGCATTACCGTTACGGCATATCGGCTATCGAATTGCATTTTTTGCGTATCCAATGTGCCATCAAAAGTGGCTTCAAATAAGTCTATTAAATCGTTTTCTAGTCGCAACATCACAGATTCCGTTTCGGGGTCGCCCATGCGTGCGTTGTATTCGATTACGTAAGGTTCGTTGTTTACTTTTATCAAGCCAAAAAAGACAAAGCCTTTGTAGTCTATGTTTTCTTTGTGTAACCCGTTAATGGTTGGGCGAACGATGCGTTCTTCCACTTTTTGCATATATTCGCTATTGGCAAAGCTCACGGGGGAAATTGCTCCCATGCCGCCTGTATTGGGTCCGCTATCGCTTTCACCAATGCGTTTGTAATCTTTTGCCTCTGGCAATAATACATATTTTTCGCCGTCAGTAAGTGCAAATACCGAGCATTCAATGCCATCTAAAAATTCTTCAATCACGACTGTAGAGCTTGCTGTGCCAAATTTTCCATCGAGCATGCTGGCCAATTCGTGTTGTGCTTCTTGTAGGTTGCTGAGAATCAGCACGCCTTTTCCTGCTGCTAATCCGTCGGCTTTTAGCACATACGGAGCTTGCATAGAGGCAAGAAAATCGATGCCTTGTTGTAGGGTTTCTTTTTTTACTGATAGGTATCCAGCTGTAGGAATGTTGTGGCGTTTCATAAATTCTTTCGCAAATTCCTTGCTGCCTTCCATTTGAGCACCGTATTTCGATGGCCCTAATACGGGAATATGAGCAATGGCGGGAGTTGCTTTGAAATAATCAACGATACCTGCTACTAGTGGAGCTTCTGGCCCTACGATAACCATTGTGATGTCGTTGTTTTCCACAAAAGCTTGAACGGCAGGAAAATCTTCGGGATTAAGTTCTACATTTTTGCCTACTTGTGCTGTGCCTGCATTACCTGGTGCTATAAATAAACGTTTTAGTTTATTGCTTTGCGCTAATTTCCAAGCGAGGGCGTGTTCTCTGCCTCCTGAGCCTAAAAGAAGAATGGTCTGTTGTATCATGTTCCTGCAAAAATTATGTGTGTAAGCTGATAAAAACACCACAAAGGTACGTATAAATGATAAAATTACATAGCATCTGTGGCGATTTGTTTTGCTGGTTTGTTTGTATTATTGTACGAGAATATAGGGGGTGAGCATTTGCGTTAAGCGTACAAATTCATCTACACTTAGTTGCTCAGGACGCAAGGAGAAAATAGGGTCTGCAAAGATTTCTGCTTCTTTGTTTAAAATGGGTTTCAGCGAATTCCGCATTGTTTTTCTACGTTGGTTGAAGGCTGTTTTTATGATTGTTTTGAATAGTTTCTCGTTACAATCCAAGCTTTCTGTGTTGTTGCGCGTAACGCGAATAACGGCCGAATCTACTTTTGGTGGCGGGTTGAATACTGTAGGAGGTACCGTAAATAAGTATTCTACATCGTAATAAGCTTGCAATAAAACACTTAAAATACCATAGGTTTTTTTGCCAGGTTTTGAGGCTAAGCGTTCGGCAACTTCTTTTTGCAACATGCCACAGATGCACGGTATTTGGTCTTTGGTTTCGAGGACTTTGAAAAATATCTGACTCGAAATGTTGTATGGAAAATTTCCTATAATGCAGAACGATTCCGTGCCATATATTTTGGAGATATCTGTTTGTAAAAAATCTTGAAAAAAGATGTGGTTTTCCAATGTAGCAAATGCTTTTTCTCTTTTGAGGTATTCGACTGATTCTTCGTCAATTTCGATTACATTCAAATCTATCAACTTATTTTCGAGTAAAAATTGCGTTAATACACCCGTGCCAGGCCCTATTTCTAATACTTTGGTGGGTTCCGTAATAGGTAGCGTTTCGGTAATTCTTCGAGCTACATCCATATCGGTGAGGAAATGTTGTCCAAAGTGTTTTTTTGGTTTTACGTATGACATAATGGGGTGTTTGATAAATAAATAAGTGCTAAAAACGTACAATCGTATTAAAAAGTTTATCTTTGCAAAGATAAACAAAAAGCATCTACCAGAAAGTATGTTCGTTGGTTTTGGCAAAATAATACGCAATAATTACATTCACTTGTTGGATTTTTTCTATCCCTTGTTTAAAAAATGGATGGATAAGAACCTATTTTACTACCTAGCATCTGGTGGCGTGAATGTGGTATCTAACTGGGTGATGTATTTTATTATTTATCATTTTATTGTACAAAAGCAAGTACTCGATTTTGGGTTTATAGCCTTTACCCCTCACATTGCCAGTTTAATCATTGTTTTTCCGTTTACATTTTTGGTTGGTTTTGTTCTTTCCAAATATGTGAGTTTTACAGGTTCAACAGTTCGTCCGCACGCTCAAGTCTTCAGATATGCTGTTATTATTGGAGCTAATTTAGTGTTAAGCTATCTTTCGTTGAAATTTTTAGTAGAGTGGGTTGGTATTTATGCGACACCATCGAATATGATAACCACTGTTATTACAAGTGCAGTCAGCTATTTTTCGCAAAAAAATTATTCGTTCAAAAAATGAAAAAACCAACCTTTTTGGATAAATATTACAAGTGGATTAAAATCATTATCATGGTGTCCGCTTACACGTATTTGGGGTATATTTTGTACCATTTTGATAATTACGAGGGTTTTGCTGACAATTTCTCGAACATGTCTTGGACACGTTTTTTGTTTCTTTTTTTTGTATTTGTCTTATTGCCCCTCAATTTATTTCTCGAATCACTCAAATGGAAAATTATTCTTTCAGGAATGGAGAACATTTCTATTTTTACCGCATTTCAATCTATTTTGGCAGGCATTACCACTGGTTTTTTTACTCCCAATCGTATTGGCGACCCATTAGGTAAAGTGCTTTATTTGCAAGAGGGTAATCGAGTACAAGCCGTTGCATTGTCCTACGTAGCTACTTTCGGACAAAGTTTTGCCACGTTTTTGTGTGGCATTATAGCAGGGTTTTTTCTAATGTTTTCACCTGCGTTTACCGAGTACCAAGATTCCGTTGGCTTGCAAACTACCGCTGTATTGTTTCTATTATTGTTGATTTTCTTGTACTTCTCACTTCCCTACATCATCCGAAAATTTACGGCTATTAGCAAGTTTTCTAAGCTCAATCATCTCTTAGAAGCCATCACTGAAATATCAGTCAATCGCTTAGGCGTAATATCCATATTGTCTCTTGTTCGATTTATGGTGTATAGCTCTCAGTATTATTTACTGCTTTTATTCTTTGGCGTTGATATTTCTATCTATGAGGCAGTGGTTGCTATTCCGATTAATTATTTAATGGTATCCATTACGCCGTCTGTTGCTTTTTCCGAATTGGGAATACGTGGTTCGTATGCCATTATTATTTTGGGAGCCTTTACGCACAACACGCCAGCGGTGGTTCTGGCTGGAGTAACAGTGTGGTTTATTAATTATGTTATTCCGATGATAACGGGTTCACTTCTTTTAACGGCAAAAAAGAAACTTTAACCACAGATTTCCCTCTTGTGTTGCGATGTATGTATGGAAAAAGAATATCTTTGTAACACAACAATACACATTCATCTATACACACTTTATTATGGCAGACATTCACATTTTATGGGTAGATGACGAGATTGATTTACTGCGGTCTCACATATTGTTTTTGGAAACAAAAGGGTATAAAGTAACCACTGCCAATAGTGGAAACGATGCTTTGGTTTTGTGCAAAACAGAATTTTTTGATATCGCTTTTTTGGACGAAAATATGCCTGGACTCAGTGGGCTCGAAACTCTCTCGGAAATAAAGAAATGGCAACCCTTATTGCCCGTTATTATGATAACGAAAAGTGAAGAGGAAGATATTATGGAGCAAGCTATTGGCAAAAAAATTGCCGATTATTTGATTAAGCCCGTTAATCCAAATCAAATTGTGATGGCGATAAAAAAGACTTTGCACTCAAAACAACTAATCTCTGACAAAACAACAAGTTCGTATCAATCTGCATTTTCGCACATTGGGCGACAGATAAACGATACGTCCTCTTTTGAGGATTGGACAAAAGTGTATCAAGACTTAGTGTATTGGGAGTTGGAGTTGGAACATGTTGATAACCAGATGGATTCGCTTTTGCTGATGCAAAAAAATGAAGCCAATTCTCATTTCACCAAATTCGTTAAAAAGAATTACCAAGCATGGTTTGAACCCAATGACGACAAACCCTTGATGAGTCCCGATATTTTCAAAACAAAAATATTCCCTTTGTTGGATAAGGGCGAGAAAGTGTTTTTTGTGGTGTTGGATAATTTGCGTCTCGACCAGTGGAAGGTGCTTCAAAAGGAGCTTTCTTCCTTGTTTCATACGACCGAAGATGAGTTGTATTGTGGTATTTTGCCCACCGCTACTCAGTATGCCCGAAATGCGATTTTTGCAGGATTGATGCCTTTGCAGATTCAAAAAATGTATCCGCAATTGTGGGTGGACGAAGAAGAGGACGATGGGAAAAATATGATGGAAGAGGATTTGCTGAAAACGCAATTCGAACGTTTTAGAAAGAAATACAGCTTTTCCTACCACAAAATCAACACTTCGCAAGCGGGTGAGAAACTCAATGAGCAATTGCATCAGCATCTTGCCAACGACCTCAATGTAGTGGTGTTTAATTTTATAGATATGTTGTCGCACGTACGCACAGAATCCAAAATATTTAAAGAATTGGTGCCTGATGAAGCTGCCTATCGTTCGCTTATTTTATCGTGGTTTAAGCACTCATCCATTAATGAGTTTTTTAGGCAACTAGCCGAAAAGGGCGTAAAAGTGGTACTTACCACCGATCATGGTACGATTCGTACTCAAAATCCGATAAAAGTGGTTGGCGACAAACACACCAATACAAATTTACGTTATAAAGTAGGTAAGAACCTAAGTTATAACCAGAAAGATGTGTTTTCTGTGATACAACCCGAACTTATTGGCTTGCCAAAGCCGAACATTAGTTCGCATTATATTTTTGCTACGCAGGAAGATTTTTTTGCGTATCCAAACAACTACAATCATTACGTAAGTTATTACAAAGATACGTTTCAGCATGGTGGCATATCGCTTGAAGAAATGCTTATTCCCATTGTATTATTAGAACCAAAACGCAAGTAACTGTATGACTATACAACCTCCATTTTTGAAACAAGGCGACACCATTGCTATCATTTCTCCATCGGGAGTAGTGGAGGCTACACTTGTGTTTAATGCCAAAGAAGTGTTGGAGTCGTGGGGATATAAAGTGCTACTAGGGCATTCGTACTTGGCAGAAAACGGGCGTTTTGCAGGGACAGATGAGCAACGCATAGCTGATATTGTTTGGGCATTGACAGACGAGAATATACATGCAGTATTTTGCAGTAGAGGAGGCTACGGGTTAATTCGCTTGCTCGATAAGATTGATTGGAACAAGGTTGTGCAATCACCAAAAATGATTGTTGGATTCAGTGATATCACCGTATTGCACAACGTATGTGCACAATTGGGTATTTATTCTGTGCATAGTCCGATGGCAAAGCACCTTGCGATAGATGCACTAGACTCCTCGAGTACGTATTTGCGAGAGCTTTTACAAGGGAACGTGCCAAATTACAGTGTTGAACCCCATCCTTTTAATCGAAATGGAAAGGTAGAGGGCAAATTGATAGGTGGAAACTTATCCGTACTATACGGTTTGCGTGGTACGCCGTATGACCTTGATTATACGGATGCTATATTGGTGCTGGAAGACATTGGCGAACGGGCATATCATCTCGACCGAATGATGTATAATTTGCTCCTTGGTGGTGTATTTACTCAAATCAAAGGCTTAGTCGTTGGTCAGTTTTCGGATATTCCGACAGACGAATCGTTTCCTTATTCTCCTTACGAAATTATTCAGCAAGTAGTTAGTCTGTATGATTTCCCCGTATGCTACGATTTTCCCGTAGGGCATGTGAAAGAAAATTTTCCTTTGTTGCTCGGAGCACAGTATGCGTTAACTATTTCTAGTGAATCGACAAAATTGCTGCCGTTATGTTAAAAGGGATGTTTGCAGATGTGCCTGTGTGGAAAAAAATGCTCATTACTGTTTTTTTAGCTCTTTTAGCCTTGTTTTTCAGTTCTGCCGTCATGTATGTACTTGCCATTGTAGCAGATGTTCAATACTCATTTTCGACTTCCTTGCATTGGGTTAGAGCGATGCAATTAGTGCAAGCTGCATTTACCTTTATTGCTGTACCCACTGTCTGTGCCTACCTTTTTACCTACAAGTTTAAAACGTTTTATTTATTCTCTATTCCAAGTAAAAAAGAGTCTGTATTGGTCTTGCTAGCGATGTTATTCCTTTTGCCACTTATTAACCTTACGGCAGAACTGAACGAGGCTATTCCTTTTTCTGGATCGTTATACGAATGGATGAGTTCGCTCGAAGAAAGTGCGGAAAGGACCTTGCAGTTACTCTTGTCGGATACGAGCATTCAAGGGCTTTTCATCAGTTTGTTTATTATGGCTGTTATTCCTGCTGTAGGAGAGGAATTGTTGTTTCGTGGTTTGTTGCAAAAGTTGCTTGCCGACTGGAGTAGAAATAGTCACGTAGCTATTTGGATCACTGCGTTTATATTTAGCTTTATCCATTTTCAGTTTATGGGTTTTTTCCCGAGAATGTTGTTAGGAGTATTTTTTGGCTATTTGTATGCATGGAAAAATAACCTTTTACTGCCTATGTTGGCTCATTTTGCAAATAATGCCATCGCGGTATTCGCTTATTGGACCATTAATCGCTACTCATTGTCTATTGATATTGACGGTGTAGGTACTTACGAGACGTTATATTTGAGTATTCTTTCAGCTCCTTTATTTGCAAGTCTTGTCTGGTTATTATATAAAAAAAATAGAGCCTGATAAACTACCAGACCCTACGTGTATTTTTTTAGCAAAAGCGAATTATCTGCAGAAATGCTTTGGAATACAGAACGAATAACCCAACATAATTTCGTGAGATCCGTAGCTTTGTGTTACCAAATTATTTAAGTCAAGACTAAAGGCATACGCTAATTGGAGTTTACCAAAACGCACACCACCCATAGGCATAAGTACTAAACTTTGTCCGTTATCTTTGTCGAAACTCTGACGGTAAGAACCTTGAATCCAATAACCAAAATCATTGTCCACTTCCTGTCCAAATTTCAAATTTATATCCGCACCTATATTGCTGTATTCGTTTGCTTTAACCATAATAGATGGCTCGATAAAGGCATCGTAATCCAATTCAAAGGTATTGCCTAAAAAGAAGAATCCTGTTAAAGGAGCTGGAACTTCCTTGTCGCCAAAGATATCAGGTGTAGTAGGAATTAAATTGGTGAGCGATAAACCGGAAAAGAAACCATACGATTTATAGTACATACCAAAATTTGCATTCGGAGATAGTCCGTCAGGATTTGCAAAAGCGTTGTCGCCTTGTGTGCTTGGGTCGTCTAGTAATTCTTGATTGATGCTGAAATAGTTTAATTTGAAAGAAACACCAAAAGAGAGTTGTCTATCTAGGGTTGTGTTGCGGGTATAGCGACGACCATCACTCAAGGGGATGTGGTACGCAAAAGTAGCTTGTCCGCCAATACGATTAGAATATCCATTTCTGTCGTTGTATAAAAATGCCCCTATTCCTATTCTGTCCAATGCCCTAGTACGGAAACTTAATGTTTGTATCATAGGGAATTCATCCATCCCTACCCATTGAAATTTATTTGTTAGCATAAAATGTGAACAAGGCTCAG